>PWMA01000171.1 GCA_003558335.1 Candidatus Methanofastidiosia archaeon
ACCGATATACTTTAGGCCAGTATCTTCTTCTATTCGATACATTATGTTCATGTTTTGAACGGCAGCACCGGCAGCACCCTTAACAAGATTATCTATAGCTGAAAAGACTATCATTCTTTTATTATCTCTATCAAGTTCAAAACCAACTTCGCAGTAGTTTGTTCCCGTAAGTATTTTTGGATCAGGATGCCTATATATACCCTTCCTCTGTTTTACTACTCTAAAGAACTTGTTTTCTTCTGAAAATTTTCTGTATATAGCCCTTATTTCTTTTTCTTCATATGGCTCATTTAAAAATAGGTATGTCGTCGAGAATATTCCTCTCACCATTTCTATGGCATGCGGGGCCATTGTAACTTTAAATCCAGTCTCCTGTTCAACTTCTGCTATATGTCTATGATAAATAGGTGAGTAACATCTTATTGCTCTAGATCTCTCTGGATGATGACTTGAAGCGCTAAATGAATCTCCCGATGCCGAAGAGCCGATTTTGCTGTCCACAACTATCCTCTCTCTATCGATATTAAGATCTTTAAGGGGATATAAGGCCATAATAATTGAAGTTGCGATGCACCCTGGATTTGCGACCAATCTTGTATTTCTAATTTCTTCTCTATGTATTTCGGGAATACCGTAGACTGCTTCTTCTAAAAGGTCTGGGCATTTGTGATCAATACCATACCATGATTTGTATATTTCTTTGCTTTTAAGTCTCAAATCCGCCCCTAAATCTATTATTTTGACACCAGTTTCATAAAATTCTTTAAGATAATCCATTGAAACTCCGTGGGGTAAACAGAAAAAAAGTATATCTGAGTCAAAAGAATCTTTTATAGAAGAGAATTTTAAATTAAATCCTCTCAAATTTGGATGAATCATGTGCACAAAAGAGCCAGAATTTGACTCAGACGTAACCCTATCAAGCGTTACTTCAGGATGATTGACCAATAATCTAAGTAGTTCTCCACCAGTATATCCTGATGCACCAATAATCGAAACTTTCATTTTATTTACCTCTTTGTAACATCAATAACATAATCTACCACTTTTTCCGGGATATTTACTCCTGTTGGGGCAATACTATTTTTGAATTCCATAGTGTAGTTAACTTCATTTACTAAAAGCTTACCTCTGTCTTCTAAAAGATCTATCGCAACTACTCCCCCTCCGACCGCTTCAGCTGCTTTTAGACTTATTTCAGATATATCATCCGTTAAGGGACAATTTGAGGCCATACCTCCGCGGGCTGTATTTGTAATCCAATGTGGCGAACTTCTATAAATAGCGCCTATAACTTCATCTCCAATAACAAATGTTCTAATATCTCTTTCTGGTTTCCTTATGTATTCTTGTACATAAAACACAGAGTGATGGTAAGAACCAAGTATGGCTTTATGTTCGAGAATACTTTCTGCAGTTTCTTTATCACTTACTTTTGCAAGAAGCCTTCCCCAAGAACCAGTTGATGGTTTTAAAACTACAGGATAACCAATCTTTTCAATAGCTTCTATAGCTTCTTCTGGCGTAAATGCAACATATGTTTTTGGAGAAGGGACCTTGTGTTTTGTTAAGGCCAAAGTTGTCAAAACTTTGTCTCCACAAGTACTAGCAGTTTCATAAGTATTAACTGTTTTTATTCCCATCTCATTTAATATTTTAAGTGAATAGAGTGCTTTCAAATGACTTATTTCCCTTTCCAATACCACATCATATTCAAATCTTTCAAAATCTGTTATATTAAAAATTGCATATCTAGTATCCATCCTTTCGACTTCAATGCTTTTTTTCTTGAATTCTTCAAGCAGAAGCTTCTCATCAAGTCTAACTCTCGAATAAATCATCCCTATCTTCATCTATTCACCCATATTTTTAATTACTGCATCAGTATAAGCCAAAGTGCCGAGATTTCCGCCTAAATCTTTAGTAGTTTTTCCTTCAGAAAGCGTTTTAAAAATACCATCTCTTATTCGGTCTCCTTCTTTCTTTTCTCCAAGAAAGTCCAACATCATCGCAGCCGAAAGAAAAGTGGCTGTTGGATTTGCTATATCTTTCCCAGAATATTTTGGCGCTGAGCCATGAACCGGTTCGAACAAGCCTGTTTTTTCACCTATATTACCCGAAGGAGCTATCCCAAGACCTCCAACAAGTTGAGACGCTTCATCTGAAAGTATATCTCCAAATAAATTAGTTGTTATCACCACGTCAAATCTTTCAGGCTCTTTAATTAGTCGCATTGCCATTGCGTCTACTATTACTTCTTCAGTTTCTATATCTGGAAATTTTTCAGCAACTGATAATACAGTTCTTCTGAAAAGTCCACAAGTTTTTCTCAATACATTAGCTTTATGGACTACAGTGACTCGTTTTCTTTTATTCTCTCTTGTATAACTATATGTGAATTCAGCAAGTCTTTTTGAAGCTTTTTCAGATATATGCCGTTCTGCTATGGCAACGCCGTTTTCTTCTCTTTCAATACCCTTATACATACCCTCAGTATTTTCTCTCATTATGATTATGTCTATATTTGGTCTTGATATATCTATAGGGAGACTTTTTACAGG
The DNA here is from genome assembly GCA_003558335.1 of Candidatus Methanofastidiosia archaeon. Classification (GTDB taxonomy): domain Archaea; phylum Methanobacteriota_B; class Thermococci; order Methanofastidiosales; family Methanofastidiosaceae; genus Methanofastidiosum. The sequence continues at coordinate 2,562 of PWMA01000171.1, forward strand.
CCTTACATTTACAAAAAGATCGAGCTCTTTTCTTAGAGTAACTATTGCACTTTTATAATCTTGAATATCTGGAGGTGAAGAAACAGCTCCAAAAAAAGTTGCGTCCACACTTTTACAAACATCGATAGTATCTTGTGGGATTGAAGTTCCATTTTTTAGATAGCAGTCATAACCTGCTTCTGCATATGAATACTCAAAATCAAGGTTAACATGAGACATTAATTTTAATCCAGCTTCAATTACATCATTTCCTATTCCGTCTCCCTTGATAACACATATATTATATACCATTTTCAAGCTCACCTATCTCGTGATTTTTTAAAAAATTTACAATTCCACCTGCATCAATAATTTTTAGAATAAATTCTGGAAATCCCTTTGATTTAATTTCCTTGTCATCTTTTAAAATTTTTATCTTACCCTCTTCTAAGTTGACTTCAATTTCATCTCCATCTTCAACAATTTCATACAATTCTTCAGAAACCATAATTGGAAGTCCTATATTAATGCAGTTTCTGTAAAATATTCTTGCAAAACTCTTTGCAATTACAGCCTTTACTCCTGACGCCTTTATTGCAATAGGGGCATGCTCTCTTGATGAGCCACATCCAAAGTTTTCACCAGCAACTATAAAATCCCCTGTTTTTACAGTTTTTGAAAAATCAGGCCTTACTTCAAAAAAACAGTGCTCAGCCAATGACTTTGGGTCAGTTGTAACGTTATACCTACCAGGTATTATTTCATCAGTATTTACATCATCGTCAAATTTGAATACTTTTCCCACTAAATCACCTCTCTAGGGTCTGTGATTTTTCCATTAAGTGCAGTTGCAGCAGCTGTTGCAGGCGACGCTATATATATTTCTGCTTCATCTGAACCCATTCTTCCTATAAAGTTCCGGTTCATAGTTGTCAAAGCTCTGTCTCCGGGCGCAAGAACCCCTTGATGCCTTCCTATACAAGGTCCACATCCAGGATTACAGACCATTGCTCCTGCATCCATAAATATTTTTATGTAACCTCTTTTCATAGCTTCAAAATAGATCTCATTTGAAGCTGGCACAATGATTGTTTTAAGAATAGGGCTTAACTTTTTTCCCTTAAACATACTAGCAACTATTTCAAGGTCTTCTATCCTTCCGTTTGTGCATGTGCCAATGAAAACTTCATCTACATCTGTTCCTTGGAATTTTTCAACAGGATAGACATTATCAACTCTTGGAGAAACGGCTACCTGGGGTGTAAGATCTTTAACATCAAACGCAAACGTCTTCTCATAATTTGGATCTTTTGGAACGACTTCAGAATAAGGATAATTCCGAGATCTTAAAAAATCCTCTGTTATCTTGTCAGTTTTGATTAATCCTGTCTTTCCTCCCATCTCTATTGCCATATTTGTAAGTGTTATCCTGTCCCCCATTTCCATTTGTTCGATTGTTTCTCCTCCAAACTCACATGCCTTATATGTGGCGCCTCTTGCTCCAACTTCACCTATAATTTTTAAGATCAAGTCTTTTGGGTATACACCTTTAGAAAAAGATCCATTAATATCAAAATAAAATGTTTCTGGAACTCTAAACCAGTTTTTCCCTGTGGCATAAGAAACTCCAATATCTGTTGAACCCACACCTGTTCCAAAGGCCCCAAAGGCTCCGTAAGTACACGTATGTGAATCTCCTCCAATAATAACCCTTCCTGGCAACACAAATCCTTTCTCAACAAGAACTTGGTGGCAAATACCTTCCCTAAAGAAGTTCGTTATACCTTCCTTTTTTATAAAATCCAAAACTTCTTTCTGCAATGTAGCACTTTCAACTGAAGCTGGCGGCTGAACATGATCGAAGACAATTACGATCCTGTCCTTATCAAACAAAGGTTTGCCTATGTTTCTCAATGCCTTAATGGCAAGGGGCGTTGTATTGTCGTGACTCATAGTTACATCTATATCAACTAAAACAATTTCGCCTGCTGAAACATCTCTTGAAAGTTTTCTTGAAAAAATTTCTTCAGCAACTGTTCCCATTAATCTCACCATATTTCTTTAAAACAACTCTTGTACTGGTTGAAAGAACCCCAGGAACACTTCTTATATGCTCTATCAAATTGTTTAACTCTGCGACATTTTTCAATGAGACATATATTGCAATATCATCATCTCCAGAAGTTTCATAAAGTTTTTCAACACCATGCATATTTTTTATCTTTCTAGAAACTGAAGTTGTATAGACATGAGCTTCGAGTCTTAACAACAAAACTGCATCAACACCTGTTGGTATAGTAACTGCCTTAAATCCAAGTACTTTTTCGGCAATATCTAGGATGTCCGTTTCATGTATTATTTTCCTTTCGTCTCCTATTTTTTTGATTTCATGTATTATTTTTAGCAACTCTTCATCACTAGCTTCAATACCGTATTTATCTAACTTAGATTTGACCGCTTTTCTACCAGTAAACTTATCTACTATGATTTTTCTTTCAGTTCCAATCATCTCTGGTGAAAATGGTTCGTAAGTATTTGGATTTTTTAAAACTCCATCTGTATGGACTCCGCTCTTATGTGTAAATGCATTTTCTCCAACTATTGGCATTAACGGACTAAGATATATGCCAGTTATTTTCTCAACATATGAAGATATCTGTTTTAACATTTTAAGATCATATTTTAATTTTTCATTATCCAAAACACTTTTTGCCACCACATATTGAGATAAGTCTGTTATTCCTGTCCTTTCTCCAATTCCATTAACTGTTGTGTGAACACAGTCAGCCCCAGCTCTTATACCTGCCATAGAATTGGCAACTGCAAGTCCAAAATCATTGTGACAATGTACATCTATTCCAACTGGTCTTAGGTTTGTTTTGATAGTTTTTACAAGATCATAAAAAATATGGGGCTGCATAACACCAACGGTATCAGCCACACTTATTCTATCAGCTCCAGCCCCAATAGCCGCATTGCAAATTTCTATAAGATAATCAAAATCTGTTCTAGTAGCATCTTCTGGAGTGTATCTTACTTTAAGCCCGTGATCTTTGGCATATTGGACACAATCTACTACTTTTTCTATTGCTACTTCTTTAGTCATTTTTAGTTTATCTTTTAGATGTATATTTGAAGTTGCAAGGAATATTGCAACTCTGTCAACTCCACAGTCAACAGCCATCTCTACTTCTCCCCTAACAGCCCTCACATGACCTACTATGTCTGCATTAAGATCTTCCTTTACAACTTTTCTAATGAATTCTTCAATTTTTGGAGAAACGTTAGGATGGCCAACTTCTATCATTTCAATTCCAAATTCATCTAACATTTTTGAAAGTTTCATTTTTTCTTCAACAGTAAAAGAAACTCCTGCTGTCTGTTCACCTTCTCTTAATGTTGTGTCCAATATTTTTGCCATTTTATTCTCCCCAATCTTCTTCTTCTTCAGGGGCAATTTCTATTATTAAAGGGTCGAGGCTTATTATTTCAAGCTCTATCCCACATTCAGAACACTCTAATACGTCCCCTACTTCTGGATTTTCCATTTCAATAACACAACTACATTCTGGACATTCTGCCATTTAAATCACCTCGTTGGCATTTATCGTAATATCTTTTTAAATCTTACGGTTATAAATAATTATTTGTTACGATAATCGAAATACTTTTAAATTAAACTAGGAATTATAAAACATGGATGAACTTGACAGACAAATATTAGAATTTTTAAATAAAGATTGCAGAATGAAAAACACTGAAATCGCAAAAAAACTATCAGTATCAGAAGGGTCTATCCGGAGAAGAATAGATAATCTAGTTGAATCAGGCGCTATAAAAAATTTTACAGTTGAAGTTTCTACTAATTTTGGATTTATTTCTTTAGTACTCTTAAATACCAATACTCAAGAATCAACATGTGAAATTGTACAAAAAATTAAAAATATTCAAGGTGTAAAAAGAGTTTATGAAACGACTGGAGAATGGGACGTAGTGATTTATGTTTTATGCAACTCGCCAAAAGATTTTAATAACATTATAGAAGATATAAGAAAACTCAAAGGCGTAAATAAATCGACTAGCCTTACTGTTTTAAATGTGTTGTAGTGATTAAATGGTAAAAATATTACTTGTTGATAATAATTCAGATTTCTTAGATATCTTAAAGCAAAGTCTTTCTTCTTATTCAGTTTTCCTTGCAAACGACGGCCAAGAAGGTGTTGACACATATAAAAAAGAATTGCCAGATGTTGTAATCATGGATCTTAAGATGCCTGTAATGAACGGGATTAAAGCTACAAAAGAGATACTTAAAATTAATCCTAATGCTGTTATAATAGGTGGAACAGCTTATGCTGAATCACAAAAAGAGTTATTTGAAGCAGGTGCAAAATTTGTACTTATCAAACCATTTTCTATAGACTCAATAGAAAAAATTATAGAAAAATATGTTTTAAAAAAAAGACCTAAGACAGGATACTATAAATAGTCCCTTTTTCTAAAGCCTCTCTTATCTCCATACCTATTCGTTCACCATAGCTTATTTCTCTACCATAAAGATAACCAGTATGTGGGGTAAATTTCGTTCCAGGACTACCTGGAATCCTCATAGAGACATCGAAAATTACTAGTTCTTCTTTGCCCTCATACGACGCAACTGCTCCTTGAAGCGCAAAAGGGCCTATTATTCCTGGAGGATATTCTTTCTTTGTCACTTCAATAAACTTTTCTCCAATCTCAAAAGCTTTTTCAAGAATACTTTCTTTTGTAGTACAAGTTATATGACCTGTTTCGATCATTTTGGGTTTTATATATTTCAACACCTCAAGCTGTTCATTTGCAGGAAGTCTCAGTAATCCATCTAAATTAGTTTGTCTTCTTGTATCGGTTCCCATAAGTTCTAATTCTTCTCTAATATTTGAATAAAAGAAATTAAAATTTATCTGAGCCCCTAAAACGTATTCTTCAATAACGGCTTTTTCTAAAGCCTCTTCTGTTATCATTTTGCCATCTATCAATTCCTTACTTTTTTGTCTATATTCAAGAGGACTAGAAGCAAAGAAAAAAGCCCTTTCATAACCCCTCATGGCTTCTGAAACCTTTACTATTACGAGTCTATCAATATTTTCAGGAGAAGGGAATATCTTAGGGAATCTTATTCCGGCCTTTTCTAGAAGATAGTATTGATTTTTCGGAACATCCCTTTCTTCAAGTTTTACTAAACTCCTTGTACCATATATAGGAACAAAAAACTCATTTTCTATTCTTTCAAAGTCAAAATATACCCAAAAGTATCTGTTGTGTATAAAAATTGTATTTAATTCTTGAAGCTCCTTTTGGACTTCTTTATTAATAATATCTTTGAAAGCTTCTAGAGTAATAACATTGTCTATACAACCCCTATCGGCTCTTTTTTTATAATATTTTGAGTAAGTTTTGTCCCTACCTTTTTGACATACTGCAACTGTATTGAATCCATATTTTTTAACTCCACTTGAAATATCAAGAGCAGAATGTCCACCTAAAACACCTATTGTAATATCGTCTAGATTGTAATTACCTAGGATATTCTTTATATCCTCCTGATTTATCATCAAAAAACCTTACCAAGTTTTAATTTCTTCTTTAGTCTCACCTTTAATCATCTTTATTACTTTTACTAGATTTTTCGCCGTATTTTGTGATGTTTTAATTCCATACTCGTCTTTATTACAGTCACCTATGTTGTAACCGTGTCCAACACCGCCGTAGTGTGACGTTACCTCATCAGCCACAATTATTGAATTATGTATCAAGAAGAAATTAAATATCTGTTGCAATGTTGTCTCTTGGCCACCGTTTCTAAACCCTCCGACAGAAATTCCAGCGCCAACTTTGTTTTTAAGTTCAAACTTTCCTCTAAGGGCCCTTGTTCTATCCATAAAAGCCTTCATTTGTGCAGAAACACCCCCAAGATAAACAGGAGAAGCAAGTATTATTCCATCAGCACATCTAATTTTATCATATAAAGGAGTCATATCATCTATTTGGACACAATTTCCAGTATCTTTGCATCCACCACAAGCACTACACGGAGCAACTTTTAGCCCTCCTAAATGGATTAACTCAGTTTCAACACCAAACTCATCACAAGTTTCAAGCGCCGTTTTTAATAGAAATAAAGTATTTCCTTCTCTCGGAGATCCACAAACACCTAATATTTTCATAAAATCACCCATTTGGCTATAAATCTTTATTTATAAAAATGTTTTGTATATTATAGCTATATTCTTATAAAGATAAGTTTTTAAGACTAGCTAGTGTTTTTATGGCGGATAATATCAATGAGATTCGAAAGAAAAAGAAGCAAGAACTAAAAGAAAAATATTCTGGTGAGAGTAAAAGAGTTTTTATAGAAATATTTGTTTTATCTGGATGTGCTCACTGCCCATCTGCAGTTGAAATGACACAAAGAGTTGCATCAAATTATGATAATGTAGATGTTGCCATAGTTGATATAGCATCTAAAAATGGAAATTTAAAAGCTAGAAACCTAGAAATTATGAGTGCACCTACAATAGTCATAAATGGAAAAGTTACTTTTATAGGAACGCCACAAGCGGATAGCATAATGCATGACGCAATTAGAAAATCTATGTAGATACTTCTTTTATCTTACTTTTTATTTCTTCAAAAATATTATCATACAACAATTCAAGTCCAGATGAGAATTTCTCTGAGAATGTAAATGGATCTTTTATACCTATTGCAAAAATAAATATTTTATTGGGCATTCTATCTGGAGAAATCTTCATTCCAAGTTTTATCATAGTTGTAAGATTAGTTGAATGAGGTGAAGATGTTTCTGGGAGATGCAATATATCTTCTATAGTTAAACAAAACACTTTTCCTATATCTTTAGAAATAAATGAATCAATGAATACTGCACAATCGTAATCAAGTATTGAATCTAATAATTCTATGCCTGAAGAATAGAATACTTCAAAAAAAATGTTTTTATGGTCTTTGAAGAATAATTCTAGATCTTTCACAACACTGAGACTTATTCTGTCATCTCTAAGATATGGATTTCCTATTCCAATTACTATTATTTTTTTCATTTTACTCTCTAATTGGATTTGGGCCTAACTCTCTTATCTTATCAGTAAAAGATGTCATAACCTCAGAGAACTTTTTTCCTTCTGATGCAGAGATCCAAAATATCTCAAGCCTTTCAGGTTCTATACCCATTTCAAAAATCAATTTTTTTAGCATTGTTATTCTTTTTAGAGCCTTAAAGTTCCCTTGCTGGTAATGACAATCACTAGGGATATGGCAACCTCCCACAAATACGCCATCTGCACCTCTTGCAAAAGTCTCAAGAATAAACTCAGGATCTACCCTTCCAGAGCACATAAGTCGTATCAACTTAATATTTGTCGGGTAGCTGTACCTTGAGGTACCTGCTAAATCTGCACCGGCATAGGTGCACCAGTTACAGACAAAACCAATAATATTGGGTTCGAATTTATCCATTATTCAACACCATAATATTTTTTTATGAATCCATCACGTGGAGTTTCAGAAAGAACTGCAATTCTATTTTTCGGAAGCCCCATTGAGAGTCCCAATAGCTGATTATAGTAAAAAACAGGTATACAAAAATCTTCACCTTTTTCTCTTAGACCTTTTTGCCCCAAGTCAAACTGGAGGAAACAGAAAGGACATGCAGTTACAATACAGTCTGGTTCCGAATATTTTATATTCATAAGTTTTTTTTCCAGTATTTTTAGCGTAACTTCTGGATTATTTCCTCGCATACCCCCTCCTGCACCACAACAAGACAATTTTTTTGGATAATATACACTTTCTAAACCCAACGCTTCAACTAATGCATCAAGTTTGTGTGGCTTTTCTGGATTCTCTGCCATCAAATGATCTGATGGTCTCAAAAGGTGACAACCATAGTGCACAGCAGCTTTAACTCCATCTAAGTTTAACTTTATAGAATTTTTAATTTTTTCAATACCAATGTGATCGTGAAGTATTTCAACTAGATGATAAACTGATATGGTGCCTTGATATTTTCTTCCAACATTGTTTAAAATAGTATTAACTTTTTCTCTTTTTTCTTTATCGCTTTTCAACATCATATTGGTATTTTTAAGATAACAAAAACATCCATTGCAAACAGCAACTAAATCCTTTTCCATAAATTCTGCTATTGATATATTTCTAGCACTTTGTATAAGTCCTGATATTTCATCAACTGACCAGAAAGCTCCACCAGGAGGACAACAACCTGCCCCCACCATATCATAAACATTAGCCCCCAAGAGCGGCATTGTTTCTCTGATAGAATTTTCAATGTCAGGATATCTTAATGGAATAATACATCCTGTATATAATGCATAATTAGTCACAGCCAATTACATCATCTCTCTTTGGTTTCCAATCTTTTTCGATTCTAAGCAATGAATATGAATGTGTAGAATCGATAAGCTTCTGAATTTCATCTATGTATTTTTTATCTGAGCCCGCTGTTTTTAGTAAAGGAGCATTAACTTTGTTTCTAAGTTTTATACCCTTTTCAACTGTAACAGCGTGCCCTAAATGGTAAATATTATTCGCAACCTCTATTTGAGCCTCTGGAATAATTCCATTTTCTGCAGAGACTCTTCTAAGTGCAAAAACAACTTCTGTTGGCTCAGCGTTTTGAGGACATCTCTCTAAACACATAAAACAAGTAGTGCACAACCATATTGCCTTTTTGTCCATTATTTGTTCTTCAAGGCCTAAAGTAACTTGGTGCATAGTTCTTTTTATTTTATGCTCTGTATCACTTGCAACAGGACATCCTGAAGCACACATTCCACATTGGAAACATTCATAGACTCTTTTTCCACCGTACTCCATGACTTTGTTTACAAGTTCTTTATTATTATTATTGAGGATAATCTTCATATTATAGCCTCCGTAAGAGCCATAATCTGCATTCTAATCTGCTTGCTTGTAAAATGATTTGATTTTATTGCTCCAGATGGACATGAAGCACCGCAAACTCCACATCCTTTACACAAGGCTATGTCTACTTCCATTTTATTATCTTCATTATATTTAATTGCTTTATAAGTACAAAGTGATTCACAAGTTCTACATTTTGCACAATAATCTTCCATTATTTGAGCAAAAAGAGGCTCAATTTCTATCTCTCCTTTAGACATTAAGGACGCAGCAGCAGAGGCAGCTGCTTTTCCCTGGCTTATTGCATCAGGAATTTCTTTAGGTCCCTGACAAGCACCAGCGATAAATATTCCATCACTATCTGTGCCTACCGGTTTTAGCTTTGGGTGAATTTCTTTGAAAAATCCGGTCTTGTCAGTACTAATGTTTAATATGTTTGCCAACTTTTTTGCATCTTTGGAAGATTCCATAGCAACTGCCAAAACAACAAGATCAGCAATAACACTTATCTGCTCTCCAAGAGTATCATCATCTCCTGAAACTTCTAATCTATCTGCAATTGAGTCAACTTGACTTATCCTACCTCTAATGAATTTGATTCCTTTTTCCCTAGCCATTCTATAATATTCTTCATAACCTTTTCCAAAACACCTTAAATCAATATAATGCATATAAATATCCATATCGGGATATTTTTCTTTTAGGAGCCTAGCATGTTTAATTGAATAAGTACAACAAATTCTTGAGCAATAATCGTTTGTTTTTTCATCTCTTGAGCCAACACATTGCACAAAAGACAATGTTTGCGGTTTTCTACCATCAGAAGGCCTTAAAATTTCCCCCTTTGTTGGTCCGGAAGCACACATCATTCTTTCAAGCTCTAGAGAGGTTATAACATTTGGATGCTCATAATCATATTCAGGCTTTATATTCGGGTCAAACAAATCATAACCTGTTGTTACTATAATACTACCAACTTCAAATTCTAAAAATTCATCTTCATTTTCGGTTAGATCTATTGCACCGAGCTGGCATTTTTTCACACATAACTTACATTTAACACATTTATCTTTATCAACAACAGCCCTCATTGGTATAGCTTGTTCAAATTGTGTATAGATGGCCTTTCTCTTATCCATATTACAGTTAAATTCATTATCTACCTTCACAGGGCACACAATACTACACTCGCCACATCCGTTACACTTTTTCCAATCCACAAAAGTTTGTTTTTTTCTAACTGTAACGCGATACTTACCGATGTGTCCTAAAACATCTTCAATTTCAGAGTAAGTAAGAAGCTCAATATTGGGAGTGTTTGAAACTTCAACCATCATAGGTGCAAGGATACAGGCTGAACAATCATTTGTAGGAAAAGTTTTGTCTAACTGAGCCATTTTGCCTCCAATACTTGGATTTTTTTCTACAATATACACTTTGTATCCACCTCGAGCCAAATCTAGTGCAGCATTGATTCCAGATATTCCGCCTCCAATAACAAGTGCTGACTTTAAAACGGACAGTTTTCTATCCTCTAGAGGCTCTAGTTCTGATGCTCTGTAGATCCCACTTTTGACCAATTGTTTGGCTTTTTTGGTTGAATTTTCTTTATCTTTAAAATGAGGCCACGAACATTGGTCTCTTATATTAACTTGTTCGTATAAATATTTATTTAAATTAGTAGAATTTAGCGTTTTTCTAAATATTTCTTCGTGAGTTCTTGGTGAACAGCATGCAGCAACAATCCTATCAATTCCTTCTTTAGCGATGTCATCTTTAATAATATTTTGACCTTGTTCGGAGCATAGATACATATGCTCTCTTACAATTTTAACATTTTGCAAATTTTTAGAAAAATTTACAATTTCTTTTATGTCTACACTTCCAGCTATATTGGTACCACAATGGCAGACATAAACGCCTATTTTAGAACTATTTTTAAGTTCCTTTTTTTCTATCTGAGATTTTGCCACAGAATCACCAAATACATCTTCAAAAATTTAATAATATTGAAACGTGCTAACTTGCTCGAGAAAAGCATTATTGGTTTTTATGTCTTTTGGTAACCTGACACCCTATAATTTAAGTTCAAATGACTTTTTTAGGCCTTTTACCTTAGCTTTTATTTTATTATCTTCAGTTACTTTTCCCAATATATATGAAGGGTAGTATCTATTTAGCTTATCAAGAACTAAATCTTTATCTTCTCTTCCAATAACAACTATAAATCCAGTTCCCATATTGAATGTTCTATACATTTCATCAATTTCTACGCCCGTTTCCATTATTTTTTTAAATATTAAAGGTGGATCTGGAAGTTCAAGATCAAATCCGATACCTTTTTTCAATCTTTTGAGATTAAGAAGCCCCCCACCTGTTATATGGATCATCCCTTTAACTTTAACACTTTCAATTAGATCTAATATTTGTTTTACATAGATCCGTGTAGGAATTAACAGCTCAGGGTAGTATTCTTGTTTCAAAACTTTTCTTGCCAGGGTTAGTCCATTTGAATGTATTCCAGAAGAGGCTATACCTATTACAATGTCTCCTGGAATTATTTCTTTGCCGGATATTATCTTATCTTTTTTTACTGCACCGAGACATGTTCCTGCAAGATCAAATCCATTTCCATCGCCTTTAATTATATCAGGGAGCGTTGCAGTCTCACCACCAATTATAGGCATTTCAGATTGTTTTGCCCCTTCCAGCAAACCCTTTGCTATTTCTTCTAACATCGATTCTGAGGTTTTCTCTAAAGCAATATAGTCTACAAAAGCAATTGGCATAGAACCATTACAGATTATATCGTTAACATTCATCGCAATTACATCTATTCCTACTGTATCATATTTTTTTAATTTTTGAGCCACGAGAACTTTTGATCCAACACCATCTGTAGCAAGGGACAAGGCATAATCTTCAAATTCTATAAGGCCTGAAAAACTACCAATATCTCCAATTGTGCAACCAATCTTCCCTTTTCTAAAATGGAGAGTTTCTTTAATTACTGAAACTAATGCACTAATTGACTTTTCTTCAACCTTTATGTCTACTCCCGATGATTTATAATCTTTGGGAGATTTCAATTACTTCACTCCTAATATTCTCATTGCAAGATATGCTGCATTTTCTCCATTATCTATTCCAACACATGCCACAGGAACACCCTTGGGCATCTGTACTATAGAAAGGAGGGCGTCAAGACCGTCTAGTTTGGAAGAAACAGGAACGCCTATAACTGGTTTTTGCGTGTGGGCAGCAACGACTCCAGGAAGGGCTGCAGCTAATCCGGCTATAGCAATAAAAATATCATAGTCTTTCTTTGCAAGATCTGCTACTTTTTCAGGTTCCCTATGAGCAGATGCAAACTGTATTTCATATTCAATTTTATTTTCGTCAAAAACTTTCTTTACTTTATTTACTATATTTTCATCACTTTTTGAGCCAGCTATTATGAGTATCATGCACTAGAAAATACATTATAGGTTAAAAAGATTTTGCTGCAAAATAATTTAAATTTAAAAAATAAAAATTTTATTACTGAACAGAAAAATAATCGCTATATATATTTAATATCTTCTTGGATTTTTTTTCTGATAACATTCCTTACAGTAAACAGGTCTTTCTCCATCTGGTTTAAATGGAACTTCAGTTTCCTGTTCACATTCTGCACAAGTTGCTTTGTGCATTTCTCGAGGAGGCCTGTCATATCCTCCTCTTCTTTCACCATACATTTAAATTACTCCTTTGTTTCCCCTTGCGGGATTAAATATAAGGTACATATTTAGTTTATAAGGTTGATTATTCAAATAATTTTTTAATACATTAATTTTATCAGAAAATAAATATATAAACATTTATTTAGAAACTATCTATATTAATCAACATTTTTACCAATTTTTTTCCTGAAACTTTTGCCTAAGAATCTTATGTACTCATCTGATATTGACTGATATGCTATTTCGCTCGCTTGAGCATATGTATTTGCTAAACCTCCTCCAAGTATAACACGTCCACCCCCAACTGCAATATTGCCTGTTTGCGTAATAAATGTTCCAGCGTGCCTGTGAAAAGATTTTTCGGGAATATCAATTGAATAATCTATAACTTGACCTGTAAGGTGTTTTCCAGGATACCCAGGTGGCATCTTAGAAGCTTCAAACCCACATCCTTTAAACCATGGAAAACTACCACTTACCGTAAATACTCCAACACAAACTTCTTTTTTAAATTTTATATCTAATTCTTTGAGTTTTCCTTTATAACTTTTTTTTGCTATATCATAAAGAGATGTTTCAATTGTTGGCCACCTACCTTCTGCTTCAGGTGACCCATCTCTGCCATTTATTTCAAAGACATAAAAATTGTAATTATTATTCTCTTTTATAGCACAAAGGCCAAAATATATTATTCCATTAAATTGCAATTTTTCTTCTTCCAAAAGATTATTTAGAAATGGAACAACTATAGTATTTTCAATCTTTTCAACTAAATCATTCCTTTCTTTTAATAGAGGATGTGGAGAAATGACACCCATACCACCTGTTATGTAATTTACCATTTCACCTGGGTGATCCATTTTATTATTGAATCTTTTTATCATAAAAGTATCTTCTGGATCAAATCTTTCAGGATAGTCTTTTGCACTGCCAAGATATTTTATACTATCACCACTGACTGCGAAAAAAACCATTACTTCTTCTCCATATAGCCTCTCTTCTATAGTTAATTTGTCGACGGGACTACATATTACACCTGAAACCATAAAATCATCAACGGCACTTAAAGCCTCATTTAGAGTATTACAAACCCGTGATCCTTTTCCATCAAATAAGTAAGGATACTTCACAACATATTTCTTCCCATTTTTACCAAAATTATCTTTTAAAAAATTTTTTGCTTTGTCTGGATCATAAAAATTTTCAAAATTAGGGCAGGGTATATCCCATTTTTCCATAAGATCGTTTGCATAACATTTATCAGCTTCAATAATCATAGATTTCGAATTTGGTCCCCAACAAGGGATACCTTTTTTTTCACAATTTTCTTTTAAACCCAATGACAAGTACTTTTCTTGTCCTCCTACCACCATATCAATATTATTTTCAGATAAATAAGAAATTACCTCATTAAGTTCATCGAGTCTCTTTACTTTTCCGAAATTTTCTTGAACTTCTTTCTTATAATCGTTAATAAATTTCTTTATATCTTCAAAACTTCTAATTTTAATTCTATCTTTTCCAACAGGCCAAACACATTTTTTTTCAAATACTCCACCGAGATTTCCAGGTAGAACATGAACTTCAGCTACATTTTTAGATTTTGCAATTGACTCTGCCAAAGCCCATTCCCGGGCCCCTCCTCCAACAACAGCCCAAACGTCATTCAAAAAATCACCATTTTTAACTATATTTTGACCTATCACTTTCTCTTGTCATAGTAAGAGTTTTCATTGTTATTTCAGGTATATGCGTTGGATATTTTCCATTTAAACATGCAAGACATAGTTCGTTCTTTTTAAGACCAATGGCCTTTACTAATCCTTTTAAATTTTGGTATGTAACAGAATCTGCTCCAATTTTTTCTGCAACTGAGTCTGTATATCTTGAAGCAATAAGTTCATTTTCAGTAGGCATATCAATACCATAATAACAAGGATGCTTTATCGGAGGGCAAGTCGATATCATATGCACTTCTTTAGCACCGTTATTTTTGAGCATCGAGACTATTCTCTTGCTTGTAGTTCCTCTAACTATGCTATCGTCAACAAGAATTACTCTTTTCCCCCTTATTTCCCCCTTAATTACATTAAGTTTATCTTTAACTGCTACATCTCTTGAAATCTGAGTTGGCATAATAAATGTTCTACCGATATATCTGTTTTTTATCAACCCTTCTCTGTGCTTAATTC
>PWMA01000134.1 GCA_003558335.1 Candidatus Methanofastidiosia archaeon
CCTTTGGTGGCGGTATTTTAGCTAAACTTATGTGCGTGTCTCCTGAAAAAATTTCAAAAGCAATACTGCTTGTGCCAGCAGGGATATACAATGCCTCTAAATTAAAACTTGTTTTTAGCATGGGGATACCCATGCTAATATATATAGTGACAAAGAAAGAAAATTGGTTTGAGAAAGCATTTTTACCTATGACGACAAAGGGAGAACCTATTGATAAAGATTCATTGGATATGATTCGTACAAGTTTTCACCATGTTAAAGTTAATCCTAATATGCCAAGTGCTATTAAAAAAGAGGATATAAAGAATTACAATGCGCCAACTTTATTGCTTGCGGGCGAAAAAGATGTATTGTTTCCTGGTAAAAATGTAATAGAGAGAGCTAAGAAAATAATACCCAATGTTGAAACACATCTTTTGAAAGACTGTGGGCATTTGTATTTTTCCTCAGATGAGAGAAAACTATACATAAAGAAACTAATAGATGAGTTTTTATCTAAATAACTAATCTTTTATAGATATCAACTAAAAAGGGTCAGAAAAGAAATTTAAATAAAGGATAAACTATTCTCTGACAACATATGTATTAGCTATCTTATCATGCCACCCTTGTTTGTCTTTATCAAAGATAATCCATATGTATCCCAGTGCTAAAACTAGTAAAGAGATCATTCTTCCAATATATCTGATAAAAGCTCCGCCGTATCCTATTGGCATTGTTCCATCTGTTCCGACTACTTTAAGTTTTGTAACCATTTTCCCAGGAGTTGCACCACGTTGACCCTCAAAGTAAACAAAGTATAAGATTCCAAGAAGTGAGGTTAGTATGGAGCTGATATCAAAAAGCTCTACACCTATACTGTTATTAAAAGTAATACTGGGTATATAAGTTGGTGTAAAGGGAAAAGTGATTATTGAACTAATTATCCCAATAACGATGCTATCAAGAATGTAAGAAATAAATCTTATACCAAACCCTGCCTTTTCATGGGATGGCCATTTTCCGGGTTCGGCAGATCTAGTTTCTGTTTCCTGATTCTTTGTTATGATATCTAAATTTTCCCCACAATATTCACAAAACTTTGCATCCTGAGAGATTTCTTTTCCACATTTTCTGCAAAAGACCATTTTAACACTATCTTTTCCTGAAGTCTATCTTTTTATAAGATTTTCTAACTAAATAAAGAATATTTTAGTTTATAATAAAATTTATAAATATTAAAAATTTTTTATTGAAAAGGAGTTTCTCTATGAATGTAATTAAAAATAATCCTTTGAGTTCATTTTTTGTATTGGCTTACCTCTTTTCTTGGACATTCTGGATTTTCCTCTCTTTAGTAGGGGGGATTTCAATTACAAGCCCTTTGGGTTTCTTACTCTTAACTCTAGGAGGATTAGGGCCATTTGTTTCTGCCGCAATCATAAGTGGATTGACAGGAGCATTGAAAGAGCTTAAAACTACTATTTTTAAATGGAAAGTAGATTTTCGATGGTATTTGGTAGCATTGTTTACCCCAATTATGATTTGTATAATAGCATACTCTATTTATTTATTGATTGGAGGATTGCCTACAGAAACACCTCCTATATACCTCTACCCATTGGCACTTCTTTATGTAATATTTTTGGGAGGTGGCCTTGAAGAGCCAGGTTGGAGAGGCTTTGCACTTCCTAGACTTTTTGAAAGGCACAACCCATTGATTTCTAGTTTAATTGTTGGGATATTCTGGACATTTTGGCATTTGCCCCTATTCTTTCATCCAGAAACTTCTCAATATGGGCTCTCTATTGCATGGTATTTCTTAAACACTATCGCCCTTTCTATTATATTTACCTACTTATTCATAAAAAGTGAGAGAAGTACATTTTTAGCGATTATTTTACATGGTGGAGTAAACGCTGCACTGTCCTGGTATCCTGGATTATCTGATATAGATACTGCTCTTGGAACAATCAGTTTCTTTGGACCTATAACTTTTGCAAGCTGGATTGTTGTGGCCATCATACTGTCATTTGAAAAAACTCTATTTTTAAAAAAAGGGACAATAAAATAGCCGCAATACATTTCCGCAATATATTTTCATCTTTTAATAAAACTAATCTTCAACTTCCACTTCAAATGGCTCTGCATCTTCAACTTCGCAGTCCACAATTTCACAGTACTGAGGTTCATTTCTTTTCCTATTATCAAATAACAGAGACTTTATTAAGAGTAACAATACCAAAATTAAAAATATTCTAACAAAAAAGGGCCTAAAAAAGATAAAGGCCAAAAGAATTATTAGTAAGAATTTCCACATCTTAATCTCTCCCCTTCTTAACTATTTTAGTCAAACTATAAATATCTAATCTTTTTCAATGACAATATAAGAAAATAGATATTAAACTCTTTTATCCATCTCTATCATAACGCCTGCATAAAGAGACATCCCTATCATACCTGATAAAAAGGATGCGATTGCAGCACCTAAGATAGGCACCCCTGACAATAGCCCAACTAAAACTATGTTTAAAACTAAAACTAATAGCCATGCTAAAACATACTCTTTTGTCAGTATATACTTAGTTATTTAGTTTAAGTTAAAGGCCTCAGAGAAGTTGTCTGTTTTTATATATTTTAGGACAGCAACAGGTGAGACATATGCAGCTATAAATAGCAGAATGAGAAGTACTAGCAGTAAAGGCATTAATGAAAATAGTGTTATCAAAGAGATTTCAGCCAAAGTTGAAAAGTCAAATAATGAGAATATCTTTTCTGGTGTCATAATTTGGATTCTTTGAGGGCCCATTGATATAATCTGTCTAAAAAATGGTTCGAGATCTACAAAGCGAAATACTGCAAACAAAGATATAGCTCCAACTATCATTGCAGGTACAGAATATATAAGTATTACAATGAAACTCAATAGACCCTTAACAAAAAATCCAGTAAAATCTTCCCATTCCGCCATCTCATCTGTCTGTTTTCCTCTCTTAATATCTGAGCTCTCTAATATATACCCATAAGAAATTAGATTGATTATCGGAAAAATGTTTAGAATTATTCCAATGATGAGTTTTCTAAAATCTGAAAAAGGTTTTTTAAATGCTAAGTTGTAGTCTATCATAAAGGTAGTTATCTTTATGCAGTTTATATATTTTTTCAATGTAGTTTTATAAAAAAAAGAAAATAAAATGTTATGCTAAAGATGGATCCAACTCTATAGCTTTTTGGAAAGCCTGTTGGGCTTCTGCATCTCTTCCAAGTACTTCAAGAACAATAGCTTTGTTGTACCATGCAGTTGCATAATTTGGGTTTATTTCGGTAGCCTTTTCAAAGCTGTCTAGAGCTTCTTCGTAAGATCCAATTTGAAGGAGTACGAGTCCCTTATCATGCCATGCAGCGGCATAGTTTGGATCGATCTCTGTTGCTTTGTTTAGTCTTTCTAAAGACTCATTGTAATCTCCTAGGTAAGCATAAGCTACACCTTTATTGTACCATGCATCTACATAGTTTGGCTCAATCTCGATTGCCCTTTCAAAATAGGGTAGAGATTCAGCATACCTCTCTTGATTGAGTAGAACATGGCCTTTGTTGTTCCATGCATCTACGTAGTTTGGATCTAAATCTGTTGCCATCTCGTAACTTTCAATAGCTTGAGGGAAATCTCCTAAATAGTGGTGTGAAAGTCCCTTGTTGTACCAAGCGTCTGCCATATCAGGATCTATTTCAAGCGCTTTTTCAAACTCTTCGATAGCCTCTTGATAGTTTCCTTGCTCAAACAAATCTACTCCTTCGTTGTAATGAGTTATTGCCTCATTACCGTTTGCACAGCCTAGAGACAATGTTACTGTCAATAAGACCAATAGCAATACTATTGGTTTTTTTCTTATGGCGTCCTTAATAATCATACTAAATCACCTCTAAATAAGTTGAAATCAGAGGCTTTTTAAGAGTTTTGGTCACTCTAAATCAAAAAATAAGGCAAAATATGTTTGATTTTATAAATATAAGTTAAAATTTGACTTATGATGAAATAATAAACTCTAATTAAACTATTAATATTCTGAAAGTTTTTGTAAAATAAAAAGAATAAAATTTTATTATCTCATTAAGCCGCCAAATCCAAGGATCTTCATGAACTGCTGCATTGGGAGGCCTCTTGAGATTATTCTTACTGGAATTAGATCGTAACATATCGCTTCTTCTGGAGGTTCATTCTGTGAATTAGATTCATCCGGATTAAAATCCTCTACACATACTAGAATGAAGTTCACTGTTCCAGGAAGGATTGCTTTAAATACTTCTTCAATATAAACTGTTCCTTCTGATTCTTCTTCAACAACTTGCCCATCTTCATCTAATAGAATCAGGTCTATTAGTTCAACACGTCCTAATCGAATTGGTGGTGTGAGACCTTCTTCCATAAATAATAAATGATTGTCTACAGAAAAAGGTAGCCAACCACTAAAGCCTGGAGCACCAAATTCAATTTTTGTAGTTAAGGTAAATGTCTGCCCAACTCGGACTGAAGTTCTGCTAAACATGTAGTCATCTCGGGAGCATTCATCAACACATGGTTCTAGTATTTCCACCAACTCTTCAGGACTTTCGGGTTGTGCCATTAGCATTCCAGTTCCAAAAGCACTTGTCAATAAAATTAAACTCATAATTAAAGCTATATTC
>PWMA01000074.1 GCA_003558335.1 Candidatus Methanofastidiosia archaeon
AAAGGGGAAGAAGGATTTGTATACTCTAGGTTTTCTAATCCAAATTTTAGCATTGTTGAAGAAAGACTTGCGCAGCTTGAAGGTGCAGAAGAATCAGCGATATTTAGTTCGGGGATGGCAGCAATAACCTCCTCTTTATTGGCCTTAGCACAAACTGGAGATTTCATATTCTATACTAATCCTGTGTATGGAGGTACAGAATTTCTTTTTAAAGAATTTATTGAAAAGATCGGTATTTCCACATTTAATGTAAAAGCAGGTTCCGACTCTGCTAAATTGATTGAATCTAAAATAAACTCAGTTAAAGAAAAACTCAAAGGAAAATCAGTTATATTATATGTTGAAACACCTGCAAATCCAAACAATGTTATGGTCGATTTAGAGTCTATAGTTAAAATTAGAGATGGATTAATAAAAGAAGGAATAAATGCAAAAGTATTAGTCGATAATACTTTCTTAGGACCTGTATTTCAGTCTCCATTTGAACAGAATGTTGACATAGTTATCTACTCAGCAACAAAATTTATTGGAGGACATTCAGATATAATAGCCGGAGTTGTCCTTGGATCAAAACTAGATATGAAAAAAGTTAGAGGGATTCGTGGTATGATTGGCACCAATGGAAATCCCTTCGACGCATGGCTTATGTCAAGGTCGTTAGAAACTGTGCATATCAGAATGCAAAGACAGATGGAAAACGCAATTAAGATATCTGAATTTTTGTCAAACCACTCAAAAGTTGAGAAAGTTATCTATCCTGAATTATATGATAAAACAAGTGAACAGTACAAAATATATAAAAAACAATGTAAAGGTTCCGGGGCACTAATTTCTTTCTATATAAAAGGTGGAAAGAAAGAGGCATTTAAATTTTTAAATAACGTTAAACTATGCAAGCTTGGAGTGAGCCTTGGAGGCACCGAATCTTTAATAGAGCATCCCAAATCTATGACACACTCAGAAGTAGACGATCAAACTCTAAAAGATGCAGAAATAACTGATAGCATGATAAGATTATCTGTTGGTATAGAAAATTTTGAAGATCTTATTAGTGACTTAAAATCTGCACTTGATAAAATCTAACTAAAAAATAAATTATATTTTTATTCACTATTACTAAATTCTACGTCTATCTTTGATTTTGAAGTATCTAAAATCTTTTCTGATTTAAGTCTAATCACAAAAACTGCATCACATGAACCTAGATTGTCATTTCCCATTGTTAAGGATAATTTACCGTCAAATGGATTGAATCTTTCAACAATTAATGGTACATATAGATCAGACATTATGTGGGTGTGAAGTTCACCTTCATTAATGAAATTTCCATCTTTATCTTTTAATTCTATATCGAATTTAACATAGTTATCCAATACTTTGGTAGTGTATATATCTGTAAAAGAATCGGGCTCATTAGATTTAAATGAATAATGTTCAGGCTTCATATATATTCCTCAAAAAACTATTTTAATTTTTAAAATAAAAAAATAAAAAATTTATTTTAGTAATTAAAGTGCTTGGTCGACGATTTGTATAAGGTCAATAGTTTCAACTTTGGAACCAAGGGCTTTTGCACCGTCACCCAGATTTGTAACACAGAATGGACATGGGGATATAATCTTTTGTACACCCTCAACATTCTCTGCTTCTTCCACTCTTGTTTTTGCTGTGTTAAGAGCAAGATCTGGGTATGATGCTTTGATACCACCTCCAGCTCCACAGCAGAATGAGTTGTCTCTGTTTCTGTACATCTCTTTAAGCTCTACCCCGGGTATGGCTTTGAGTACATTTCTTGGCGCTTCGTATAGTCCTGGTTTGTCAACTTCAATAAATGCGCCCTTCCACTGTTTCTTTCCGTCCCAGTCTACTTCGTAGTGGTTTAAGTGTCTACCCATGTGACATGGGTCGTGGTATGTGACTGTTGCTGGCACCTTGTTTAGTTTAAGTCCACCTTTGTTCATCTTTTCTTCAAGATATTCAGAAGTGTGCATTACTTTTGCTTTAAGCTTTAAGCCCCACCATTTTTCATACTCTTTACCTAGAACTTTGTAACATCCAGAACATGCAGTTACAACTGTCTTAAATCCTTGGTCGTTTATGTAGTCAACATTGTGTTGAGCAAGTTTTTCTGGCTCTTCTCTTAGACCAGCTCTTAGAAGTGGTGAACCACAACAGTATTCGTTTTCAGCCATTACTCCCCAGTCTTCACCAAGCTTTGTCAAAACACTTGCTGTTGACTTTGCAATTTCAGTTCTTCTGTAGGAAGCTGTACAACCTGCAAAGTAAACTGTGTCTCCGTCTGTCTTTAGGTCTTTTACATCTTTATGCCAGTTAAATCTGGAAGAATGTGTTTCTCCATATGGGTTGTGATCTTTTACAATCTTTTCTTGGTATGCTTTTTCTGCTTTTGTAGGGCCTATACCCATATTGACTAAGTGGTGTCTCATTTCTTCGATGTAGTCACAAATCCATGGCTTGTAATCAAGCATACATTGGCTCTGGCATCCACCGCAAACGTTACAAGAGAATATTGCTCTTTGCATATCTTCCTGTATTGCGGGGTCAGTTAAGTCTACTTTGTTTTCAAGAATTGCATGTCCTAAGAATGACTTGGATCTTGAACCATAGTAAGAATCCAATTTATAATATTCCCCTTGTGGACATATTGTTGCGTTTGTGGGTGGTGGACCATAGGAGTAAGCGGACTTACAGGTTCCACACTTAGAGCATTTTCTAAAGAACTGAGAATACCATTTTAGATCTTTAAAGTTTTCCATTTTTCTTCACCTTACCTGATATTTACCTGGGTTCATGATGTGGTTTGGATCAAGCATGTCTTTGACCTTTTGAATTAGGTCTACATATCCTGGATCCGCTCTCTGATTAATTTCTCTTTGATATGCTACTGGTGGTTTGTATGGTATACCTCCGGCATCAAGAAGTACTTTAAGACACTCAACAATTCCATTAGCAGCGTTAGCTTCTTCAGCTGGCCTGTCTCTTGGAAATGGTGTCATAAGCCTCAACATACCGTAGTGTGTACCTCTGTACATTGTAACTCTAACAGCAGGTGATAAAGCTGGGCTTAGTTTGTTCATGTAGATATCTTTCCACTGTTCCCATACTTCTGTCCACTTGTTTGATGGGGTAAAGGTACCTGGCCATGAAATTCCTCCACCACCTTGCTTACAGTAGTTCTTTGTTGAACCTACAATCTGAGATGGTAATTGTGTCCTTCCTTTCTTTGACTCTTCAGGAACGTCTGTTGCATCTATTGAACTTCCTGCTTTTCTTTCACTTGCAATTACTTTATTGAATGTATCAACTTTGTTTTCTAATTCTTTTTCAGTAAATCCGTATAATACACAGTATCCATTCCATTCTGGAGCGCCTTTAGGCTTTTCAACAAATGGATAAGGAATTGGAACTTGACTTAGCCACCATGAGATAGCAGTAAGGTCGTCTGCGTACTCGTATTTACTGAAGTTTCTCATGAATTTTTCCATATCTGTTAGATCTTTTGCAGAAAAAGTTCCAATGTGCACATAATCAGGCACTGGCGGTATAAATATTCCTAACTTTGTAACTATACCTGTAGTTCCAAGCCAACCCTGGAACAATCCGTCCAGCCTTGGTAATGGGAATACACTGTGCCAAGCGTCAGGCCTAATAGCGCATGAACCTACTCTTGCTGTTTCTCCTGTTGGGAGAATAACTTCCATACTTGTAATCTGTTGACTGTTTAATCCATATCTACCGGTGATACCTCCAATACCGTGGTTAATCGCGGCTGCAAGTACTGAGGCAGATGGTGGACCTACAGGCCATCCAAATCTTGCTTTAACTTTATATAATTCTTGTGCCAATGCGGCATGACTTACTCCTGGCTCAATTATGGCATATCTAGACTCCGTGTCTATCTTTATAATTTTGTCCATTCTTTTCAGATCAACAACGATACCACCTTGCTCTGGAATGCAAAGTCCACCAATGTTTGTACCTGCTGTAAATGGTACTATTGGCAATTTCTCTGCATTTGCAAGTCTTACTATAGCTTGTACCTCTTCAACTGTTTCTGGAAGAACTACATACTGGGGCATCTTTGGTCTGACAAAAGACATATCGTATGAGTAACACCAACAGTCTACAGGACTGTTAGAAACCCATTTTTCGTCGCCAACAATTTGAGTCAATACTTTGTATACTCTATCCTTTTTGTCCAAAAAGATTCCTCCTGAATTAATTAGATAAGGTTTAAAATTAGAATACCTTATCCGATTGTCATTTTAAAGGACCATTTATATATTTTTCGGTATTATTAGTCTTAAGTTAAATATTTATTTTATTAATTAACAATATATATTCATTTTATTTTAGAATATAGGTTTTAATTATTTTATAGATATTAAATATGCTATTATTAATTAACTTAGCTCTATATGATATGAAATATTAATAAGAAAGCTATATTATATTTTAATATGCATGGTTGAATAATTACAGACCAATGCAAATATAAAGGACCTTTTGCCCCTTATTTTACACTTGCTAGCAAATTTTCTAAAAACTCTTGCCTTTCTAGCAAGAGTTTTTTACAGCG
>PWMA01000083.1 GCA_003558335.1 Candidatus Methanofastidiosia archaeon
AAGGAGTTTCAAGAGCTTGGAGAGGGAGCCTGGAAGGAAAAATACAGTTATGGCAAAAGGTGGCTAGTTGAAAGCTACTTCTCCGCTGTCAAGCGCTCCTATGGAGAAGCGGTCAAATCTAGAAGAAGCGACATGATGGTAAAGGAGGCAATGATCAAATTTCACCTTTATGCAACAGTGCGACAGATTGAATAAAGGCCGTTTTTTAGAAAAAGAAAAAACAGCTTATAGACATAGTTGCCGCAAGCACGAATTATGCAACCATGCAATTTATGGGAAAAACATTATAAATAAAAACGTCAAACGTCTATTATTGCATCAACATTAGGGGAAAAAATATGGCTTATGGGGACAGATGTGACGGCAAACAGATAAGGACACTTTCCAACTATAGAAGAATCTACCCTTTTATAATGAAAACAAGGACAGAATCTTTGATATATGCAGATTTTGAGTTAGAAGTCGATAAAACTTTAGAATATATGGGCACAGTTAATCAAAGACATGATGAAAAAAAGGTTAAATTTTTTCATATATTTATAGCATCATTAGTTAGAACAATTGCAATGAGGCCACACCTAAACAGATTCGTCATGGGGAGGCGAATTTTTCAAAGAAATAAAATACAAGTTTCCATGATTGTGAAGAAAAAATTAGATGAAGAGTCTGACTATTCTAATATTAAAGTTACTTTCGATCCTAGGGATACTTTAGATGCTGTAATTGAAAAAATGGCCAAAGCTCTTGAATATGGAAGGGGCGACGAAAAAAAACATGAAGAAAAAGAAATAGACTTCCTTATAAAATTTCCAGACATAATTTTGAGACTGATTATTTGGATCTGGAAAGGGCTTGACTACTATGGAATATTACCTGCGTCCATAATTAAAGATGACCCAATGTACGCAAGTGTATATGTTACCAATCTCGGTAGTTTAGGTCTAAATTCAGTATTTCACCATTTATATGAATATGGAAATACTTCAAATTTTTTAGCATTGGGCAATATTCACAAAGCGCCAGTTGTAGATGAAAATGATGAATTAAAGGTGAAAAATGTGGTTAGAATTAGTTATACTCTAGATGATCGTATAAGCGAAGGAATATATTTTGTTAAAGCAATCAAGCTATTTGAAAACTTTATGCAAAATCCAAAGATTTTAGAAACTGCTCCTTCCGAAGACGATATTAAATCATATTTAAGGGAGATGGGAGAGGATAAATAATGTATGAAAAGAAACCATGGGTAAAGTATCATGACTATGTCCCTAAAAGCATAAATTATCCTGATAAAACTATATATGAAGCTTTTCACGATTCAGCCATTAAAAATTCTAATAAAATAGCATATGATTTCTTAGATAAAACTTCAACATTTTCTGAACTTCTTTCAAATATAGATAAATGTGCAAATGCTTTCTATGCACTTGGTATGAGAAAAGGGGATCGTGTAACAATTTCTCTGCCCAATTGCCCTCAAGCCCTTATCTGTTTTTATGCAATTAATAAAATTGGCGCCATATCAAGTATGATACATCCTCTTTCACCCTCTAAAGAAGTAGAATTTTACCTTAATCTAAGTAAAAGTAAATATGCAATAACTTTAGATGCTTTTTACAAAAACTTTAGTGAAATAATTGAATCAACATCAGTTGAAAAAATAATTCTTACAAAAATGACTGATTACCTATCTCTTCCAAAAAAAATAGGATTTAAACTTACCCTTGGGAGAAAAATTAAAAAAGTTCCTTTAGACCATAGAGTAGTTTGGTTAAATAATCTATTAAACGAAGATTATCCCGATATTAAAAAAATTGATTACACTTCAGAAGAATTTGCACTAATTTTATATAGTGGTGGAACAACCGGAGTGCCAAAAGGAATAAGACTTTCAAATATGAATATCAATTGCCTTGCTTTTCAAGCTTTAGTACAAGGCCCTGTTGGTGATGATGATTCGGTATTGACTATTCTTCCCATATTTCATGGATTTGGACTTGGAGTTTGTGTACATACTTTCCTAGTAGGCGGAGGAAAATGTATACTAGTGCCAAAATTTACCCCAGAAACAGTGTTGGACCTTATAAAAAGAAAGAAACCAAAATATATTGCAGGTGTGCCTACACTATATGCAGCTCTTTCAAGAAATCCCAAAATATCCAAAGTTAGTTTTGCTTGCGTAAAGGGAGCTTTTTGTGGAGGAGATCACCTACCTCATGAAATTAAAATAGAATTTGAAAATGCTGTTAATACTAATGGGGCTAATCTTACCTTAAGAGAAGGCTACGGATTGACTGAATCAGTCAGTGCTGTTACCATAATGCCAAAAAGAAATTACAAAGAAGGTAGCATTGGAATCCCTCTTTCAGATATGATTTTAAAAGTTGTAAAATTTGATACTTTTGAAGAGGCTCCTGTGGGTTCAGAAGGGGAGATTTGTATCACAGGGCCTACTGTCATGATGGACTACCTAGATAATCCCGAAGAAACGGAAAAAACTATCAAATTACACACCGATGGGCATAGGTGGCTTCACACGGGGGATGCAGGGTATATGGACTCGGAAGGTTTCTTTTATTTTAAACAGAGAATCAAAAGAATTATAATATCTTCAGGAGTCAATGTCTATCCATCACAGATTGAAGATATTTTGGACAGTCACCCTGCAGTTGCTCTATCTTGTGCTATAGGTGTTCCACACCCCCATAAAATGAAAAGCGTAAAAGCTTTTGTAGCTCTAAAGGATCCTTCAAATGAGTCAGAAGAGTTGGCAAAAGAGTTAATTGGTCTCTGTCGTGAAAATTTAATAAAGTGGAGTTGTCCAGAAGAAATTGAATTCAGAAAAGAATTACCTTTGACCTTGATTGGCAAAGTTGCTTATGGAGTCTTGGAAAAAGAAGAGTTGGAAAAAAGAAATCATGATGAAAGCAAGATAATATCTCATGGAGAGGATTTTGCTGAATCAACGATAGATATATCATGCTCATCAAGCCTAAGTTACCCAGATAAGCAATAATTTTTTATTTTTCATATTTTGTTGCAACAAAATCTATAATAATCCCATATACGATCCCTGCAAATAAACTAGGAACATCTTTAAACTCAGTTGACAGAAATATGGCACTTGAAACAATTAATCCAAGTAAAGTTCCTCTAATAAGAACATTTTGAAATCCCTTTTTTATTTCCAGATTACTTGCAAATCCAATCATTAGACCCATTACAATCCTATTATACCACATTGCAATTAAAAATATATAGTTTTCAAATCCAATTCTGGTTCCAACCCCTACAATACAAAATACTCCTAAAATAGCTCCAGATAACAGAGCAACGAGCATTCTTCTTTTATTTATCATTTTATATCACCTTTACAAATATTAATAGTAAGAAATATATAAACTTATTTTATATTTATATACGGGATCAAATGAATAAAAAAATTAAACTCTCTGAAAATGATTGGAAGAAAAAGTTAACGCCAGAGGAGTTCCATGTATTAAGAGAGAAAGGAACTGAAAAACCATTTACTGGCAAATATTTGGAAAATAAAGAAAAAGGAAAATATTTATGTGCTGGATGCGAAAATGAGCTATTTGATTCTGATTCTAAATTTGATTCTGGAACTGGATGGCCAAGTTTTACCCACCCAGTGGGTTACGATAATGTAGAGGAAACTGAAGACATATCTTATGGTATGGTTCGAACGGAAGTATTATGCGAAAAATGTGGTGGTCACTTAGGCCATGTATTTGATGACGGTCCAAAACCTTCTGGTAAAAGATATTGTATTAATTCTTTATCTTTAAAATTTCAAGAAGAAAAGTGATTTTGTGCAGATTAATTATCTAGTTTCTTTTTTATTTCTTTTGCTAAATCCTTCAATTGTTTTTCTGCATTTTCTTCAAGGGGCCCTTTATATTTTTCTACTTTAATTTTCGTACCACTGGTAATATTTTCCATTCCTTTATCCCTTAATTCTTTTTCCATATTTTCAATTGCCCTAGTCTTATCTGGGACCATGCATGTTGTGATAACGGAATACTTTTTTCCTTTTTGATCATTTATTTTTTTAATAAATTTTTTCATTTTTCCACTAGCATTTCCTAAATGAGTTGGAGCACTAAAAATATATAGTTCTGCTTCAGGAAGTAATTTTGGTTCAAGTTCCTTAACAGAGTAAATTTCAACATCGAGTTTATCTTTTTTCAAGATTGAACTTAAATATTGCATGCAACTTTTTCCGTTTCCATATTTTGTATCATAAATTATGCAAATATCCATTTAAACCACCTATGAATAAACTTCTGATTGAATCTATAAAAAAGTTTTTATTAAATATTGGTACAATCAAAAATATTATATAATCCTTAATAACTTTAATTATGTGTTTATATGAAAGTTACATCTTCTAAAGAAATATTTCTTTCATCATTGAAAAAAGGAGATATCATTTTAAGTAAAAATTTAAATAATCCTATAGAAGTTTTTATTTGCAAAGCAGTTGAAGACTCAAGATGGCCACATTGTAGAGTATATATAGGTCATGGAAAAAGTG
>PWMA01000033.1 GCA_003558335.1 Candidatus Methanofastidiosia archaeon
CTATAAGCGATGCATATGTTAAGATTAAATGCTGAAAAGTAGCTGTAAAAATAACTCCCAAATCAGTCATCGTCCATACCTCATCTTTAAAGATTTTTCAATTACTGCGGCACCCAAGTCTAAAATAACTGCAAGTATTCCAGTCCAAAGACCGACTACAATTATTATATCTGTTCTGAAAAGATTTATTCCAGTTTGGAGGGGCGCTCCAAGACCTCCTGCTGCAATGAGACCTCCTAGAGTAACTATTGCCATAGTAAAAACCAATGCAATTCTCACACCTCCTGCTATCAGGGGAAGAGCCATAGGAAATCTAACTTTAAACAGTATTTCTCTTTCGGACAACCCTAAAGCTCTTGAAATTTCAATCAATTGCTTGTTTACTGAAGTAAGCCCCGTATATGTATTTCTTGACACAGGCAGAATAGAATAAATTATTGAAGCAACTATTGTAGGAGGCATTCCAATACCAAAAAAGGGCAATAGTATGACAAGTAGCGCTAACGTAGGTATAGTTTCAGTTGCATTTAGAATATTTAATACTGGATTTGCAGATTTGGGATTTAAATATATAATGACTCCTATAATTAATCCAATTAACACTGAAAAAAACATAGCTACTGAAAACATGTAAAGATGTTCTATAGTCCTTGAAAAAAGAAACTGCGACTGCCAGACTCTAACTATAGTTTCAATCAAAAATATCCAACCTGTGAACTATCATAATTCTATACTAATTTTAATAACACTTCATTTGGCAACAATATTCCTACTAAATTTTCTTTTTCAGTAACTAAGGCTGTAAAGCTGTTGCTATTCTTTAGAGTTAAAAGTGCACTCGTTGCACAATCGTTTGCATTTAGGAAAACTACCTTGGTGTAGATTTCTTCTATGAATTGAGATTTGTTTTCAAGATTAATCAATTCTTTAAATAAAATAATACCTAATGGATTAGATTTATTTAATATTATCCCCATTTCAATATTTCTATTTTTCATTTCTTGAATTGCTTGATTTGCAGTCATTTTAGAGTCAAATAGATACTTTGATTCTATAGGATCCATGATGTCCTTTACTTTTAGATTGTCAATATGTTTGAACTTTTTTTCTGAACCTACTATATCAGAAACAAACTTGTTAATGGGATTTAATATTAATTCATCAGGCTCTCCAACTTGTACCAGTTGGGAATCCTTCATTATCGCAACTCTGTCTCCAAGTTTAAATGCCTCATCAATGTCATGAGTTACAAAAACTATGGTTTTGTCAAGCTCCATCTTGATTTTTAAAAACTCTTCTTGCAATTGTCTTCTTAAAATAGGGTCCAGGGCTCCAAATGGTTCATCCATCAATAGCAAAGGTGGATTTACCATTATCGCTCTTGCTAGACCAATTCTTTGTTGTTGCCCGCCACTCAACTCTTTTGGATATCTTTTAATATAGAGTTCAGCAGGCAATCCGAAAAGATTCAGTATTTCATCTACTCTTTTCCTGACATTATCGCTACTCCAACCCTCAAGCTTTGATATTATTCCTATATTTTCTAAAACGGTCATGTGCGGGAAAAGACCTATTTCTTGTATAACGTAACCTATATTTCGCCTTAATTTTACCGGATTTAAGTTCTTAATGTCAATGTCATTAATTTTTATTGTTCCATTATCAGGCTCGATTAGTTTATTTATAAGGCGGAGTGTTGTAGTCTTTCCACTACCACTTGGCCCAACCAAAGCTATTAACTCTCCGCCTTTTATTTTAAGGTTTAGATTCTTAATAGCAAAGAAGTCACCGTAACTTTTTGTTACATCTTCTATATCTATGCTATCTATTTTTTCAAAAAGCCTTTGATTCATCTAAACACTTGTTTTTGATTTTTAACCTTGGATTATGCCGTTTTCGATTAAAAATTCCTTTGCTATTGAATCTGCACTCTTTTTTTCTACATCAAACATGTAGTTTAATGCTCTCATAGTTTCAGTGTCTATTAAACCATCTAAAATGTTCAAAGCAGTTACCATATCAGGGTTCTGGTTAATCTTTGGACTTATAAACAGTATTGCGTGGTATGGTGGCAGAGAATCCTTTTCATCTTCAAGCACTCTTAGATTATAAAGATCAATTCTAGCATCTGTGGTATATGGTGGCACTGCATCTACTTCATCATTATTTATTGCTTCATACATTAATGTCGGAGACATTGGACTTACTTCCTTAAAGCGTAAACCATAAACAGATTCTAATCTTGGTAAACCATCTTCTCGCTCATGGAATACAAGATCACTTCCAAATTTCATTTCAGATGCATAAGGCACTAGATCTTGAATAGTATTGATATTGTTATTACTTGCGAATTCCTCTTTGACAGCTATTGAATAATCATTTCTAAATCCTATCATATTTAGGACAATGATATTTTCTTTTCCCAAACCTGTTTTGACTTCATCGTAGACTATTTCTGGATCCCAAGTTTCTAATGGAGGATATTTCAAAAGTTGAGCATAAGCTGTGCCTGTATATTCAACATAGACATCAATTTGGCCTTTTTTGATACCTTCAAAAAGAGTTGCATCATTCATGCCAGATCTAACTTCTGTTCTATAGCCTTCATTTTGTAGTATTAGAGATATCATCTCGGCAAGAATGTATTGCTCATTAAATGTTTTTGCTCCTATAACAACTGTATCTTCTCTATCACTTTGGTTAATACAACCTGCTAAAGCAGAAATAAGTATTACCACAACAAACAAACTCAATATATTTTTTTTCATGATAATCTCCCTTTTATAAAACAGTTCAATTATAATAGATTTAAACTATATATAACTTTTTTGGCTTTATTATAAAAGATTAAAAAAAAAATATTTTTACAATTAAAATATTAAATAAATTAAAATCAAAGTCAGTTTATTAACTACTTATATGATCCCAAAGTTTTCATATAATTTGCCCTCTCATAGGCAGAAGGCTCTAAAACATTTTTTTGAGATACAAGACCCTGTATCTCTTTTATTGATTCGTAGTTATTGTTAGAAAGCCACTCTTCGACTTCAGATAAAATTTTTTCAACGTGCCCAATCCCATTCTTAATTAAAGCTGAAGTGGTCATTGAAACATTTGCTCCGGCCATAATTGTTTTAATGACATCTGATCCAGTGTGAACTCCGCCTGTAATTGCTATATCAGGCTTAATTTTTCCATACATTATTGCTGCCCATCTAAGCCTTAATCTTAGCTCCTCACTCCTACTTAAAACAAGATTTGGGAATATTTCAAGATTATTAATATCGACATCTGGCTGATAAAATCTATTGAAAATAACAAAAGCGTCTGCACCTGCCTCTTCTATTTTTTTTAGCAAGTAAGGAGTAGAAGTAAAATAAGGACTTAGCTTTATAGCTAAAGGAATCTTAATCTTCTGCTTTACACTTTTAACAAGGTTAACATAGTTATTCTCAATTTTAGTTGAATCAATGGATATATCAGTAGGTATGTAGTAGATATTTAATTCAAGTGCATCTGCTCCTGCCTCTTCTATTTTTTTTGCGTATTTTATCCATCCACCTTCTGAAACTCCGTTTAAACTCCCAATAATTGGTATGCCTGAACTATCCTTAACTTCCTTTAAAAGTTCAATATATTCATCAGGTGCAAATTTGAAATCATTTATTTCTGGAAAATAAGTCAAAGCTTCTGCATAACTTTCTGTACCTTGGAGCAAAAATTCATTTAGTTCTTCTTGTTCAATTTCTAGCTGCTCCTCAAATAGAGAATGTAAAACAACTGCAGAAGCTCCTGATTTTTCTGCTTTTTTAATATTGTTTGGATCTTCCCAAAGATATGATGATGAAGCTACAATAGGATTTTTTAGATTAATTCCCATATAGTTTGTTGAAAGATCAATCACTTTGTTCCTCTCCTAGATTGGGCATTTTAGCCAAATATTTGTAATAATTCCATCTTCTCTTCACATGATCTTGTAGATCTACAATAATTTTTTTTGCAATTTTAGGCTTGCTTTTTAAAAGTATTTTAAATCTAGTTTCGTTGTAAACGTAATCTTCGATTGGCAAAGACGGTTCTTGAGAATCCAATTGAAGTGGGTTTTTACCTTCTTTCTCAAGGTTTGGGTCGTATCTTAATAATGGCCAATACCCAGTTTTTGCAGCCAATTTCTGTTGATTAAGACCATTTGCAAGATCATAACCGTGGCCTATGCAATGAGAATATGCTATAATTATAGAAGTTCCTTCATAGGCTTCTGCTTCCCTGAAAGCTTTAATTGTCTGCGCAATATTTGCACCAAAAGCAACTCTTGCCACATAAACATTTTCATAGTTCATTGCCATCATTGAAAGGTCTTTCTTTGGAGTTTGTTTTCCTCCCATGGCAAATTTAGCTACTGCTCCCAGAGGGGTAGCTTTTGACACCTGACCTCCAGTATTCGAATAAACTTCAGTGTCAAGAACAAGAACGTTTACATTTTTTCCTAGAGCGAGTACATGGTCAAGGCCGCCATAACCGATATCGTATGCCCAACCATCTCCACCCAATAA
>PWMA01000097.1 GCA_003558335.1 Candidatus Methanofastidiosia archaeon
TCTGCTCCGCCTGAGTAAGAAACAGAAACTTCAATCTCTTTATCGATAGTCTTTCTTTGCCCTTTTAGATATCCTCTAAAAAATTCCAAGATCTCCTTATCTTCTCCTTTAGATCTTTTAAGAAGATTTTCTATTGTGTTAATAGACTCAGCTATTTTAAGCTCTTTTAAAAGTTCTTCAGAACTATCAATAACTGTTACTGGTTTTCCTATCTCTTCACTTAGCCTTCCAGATACCCAGCCCCCAGGGCCAATCAACATAGATTTGTCAGAGCGGTTAAATCCACAGATTAAAAGGACCTCCCCATCTTTTACCCATTTGATTCTTGGTTTACTGGATGCATCTTGTCCTATCTCTTCCCTGATTTTTTGGACCCTAATTTGAATCTCTTCTATCTCCATCAAAAGATTATCAAAAGGCTTATATTATATTCTTTCCGTATAGACATCATGATAGTTGATGAGATAGAAGCACATCCTGAAGCCTTCATTCATGAAAAGGCATTTGTTAATGGCAAGGTAAAGATTGGAAAAGGTTCAAGCATATGGCCTTTTGCTGCTTTGAGAGGAGATATAGATTGGATTGAGATTGGCGAGTACAGTAATGTTCAGGACAATGCTGTTGTCCATACAGACCCTGGTGTTCCAGCAATCTTAGGTAACTATGTCGTTGTTGGCCACTCAGCAGTTGTTCATGCTGCTGTTATTGGGGACAACTCACTTATAGGGATAAACGCGACAGTTTTAAGCGGAGCTAGGGTTGGGAAAAACTGCATAATCGGTGCAGGTGCAGTTGTAAGCGAAAATATGGAGATCCCAGACAACTCAATTGCAGTTGGAGTTCCGGCCATGGTAATTAAAAGAACAGATGAGAAGGCTATAGAAAGAATAAAGAGTACTGCAGAGGCTTATATCGAATTAATAGAGAAGTACAAAAATGAATAGATTAACATGTTTTTATCATCAGTACCCAAAAAAATACCGCATTTTATTCTGGAGCCTTTATACCGAGTCTATGAAAGAAAGCTCATAGATGAGATAAAAGAAGATAAGGTTCCGCGACATTTGGGACTGATAATGGACGGCAACAGAAGGTTTGCTGCTTCTAGAGGCCTTCCAAATCAGGCTGGCCATGAAATAGGGATGAAAAAGGCTGAAGAGTTGTTGGGCTGGGCCAATGAGATCGGTATCAAGATAGTAACGATTTATGCCTTTTCAACTGAGAATTTCGATAGAGACTCTGAAGAAGTTTCATACATCATGGATATGCTTGAAAAGAAGTTCAGAGAGATAAAAGACAGCGAAGTAGTGAAAAAAAACAAGATTAGGATAAATGCTATTGGAAATATCTCAATGCTCCCTGAAAATGTGAGACAAGCTATAGAAGAGGGCGAGTCTGTAACTAAAGATTATAGCAACATGAATTTAAACATCTGTGTTGCATATGGGGGGCGAATGGAGATAGTTGAAGCGATAAAAAAAATACTTGAAAACATAAAAGAAGGCGGTTTTTCGACAGACGATATAGATGTAAAGTTATTGAGAGAAAACCTCTTCACAAACGGAATCCCAGATCCAGATATAATCCTAAGAACAGGCGGGGAAAAAAGACTTAGCAACTTTCTTTTGTTTCAATCGGCCTATTCAGAGTTATTTTTTTTAAATGTCTACTTTCCTTTAATAAGAAAAGTCGATTTTTTAAGGGTTATAAGGGATTTTCAGCGAAGAAACAGGAGATTTGGGAGATAATTGGATAAATTTAAAAACTTAAACCTCAATTATTGTATGTTATACCGATAGATATTTGTAACAATTGTAGGTGTCAATATGGTGGAAAGATTTAGATCCATTACAAGTGTAGGTAGGGGTTTTAGCCGTTACATGGGTTCAATCTCAAAAAAGAAGAGGAAGGTTGACAGGAAAATCGGCCTTTTAATTGATGGGCCCAATATTTTAAGAAAAGAGTTTGATATCAATTTAGAGGATATCAAGAAGATTTTAGAGGATATGGGCGACGTTCGAATAGGTAGGATATTGTTAAATCAGTTTGCGCCACACGGGCTTATCGAGGCCATTGCAAATCAAGGTTTTGATGCTATTGTTGTAACTGGGGACATAGATGTTAGAATGGGTGTTGAGGCAATGGAGGTAATTTTTAACGAAAATATAAGCACAGTTGCCCTTGCCACTAGAGACGCAGACTTTGTACCCATACTTGCAAAAGCAAAAGAGTACGGTAAAGAAACAATAATTATCGGTGCGGAACCAGGATTTTCTATAGCTCTTCAAAATACAGCGGACTTTGTTATCAAGATGGGAAAAATTCCTCCAGAAACTCTTGAAGATGAAGATGAAGAACAGCTAAAGATTGAAGGAGAGGAGTCCGAGAACTCTTATTAGTTTTTATAATTTTTTTTCTTATTAATTAATCAAATAATAAAAAATTTTTCTATGATAATATTTAAATAGTATAAAATCAATATTAGTTGGGAGATTCTATGAATAAAATCATAAAAACATCCTTTATACTATTAGTTTTAGTTTTGTCAATGCTTTCTACAGCTGTTGCAACAGATGTGTTGTCTGAGGTACGTATAACTTCAGACTCTAATGACCAGAGAAATCCTGTAATATATGGAGATGTAATCGTATGGATGGATGAGAGAAACGGCACTTGGGACATATACAGTTACAATATAAATACACAGCAAGAGTTTCAGATAACTGATCACTCATCATGGCAACGATTTCCAGATATTTATGGTGATATAGTTGTATGGCATGACTACAGAAACGATAGGTATGATATCTACGGATACAATCTTAGGACAAGAGAGGAGTTTCAGATATCTTCAGACGCAAAAGGCCAATTATACGCAGCAATATATGGTGATATAGTTGTCTGGCAAGACGGTAGAAATCATGATGACGAACTATACGATATCTACGGATACAATATAAGGACAAGGGAAGAGTTTAGAATAGCTACCCTTGAACACGATCAAATTAGACCCGCGATATACAAGGACACTGTTGTCTGGAGAGACGCTAGAGCAGGAATTGAAGATGTATATGATATCTATGGATACGATATGAGAACAAGAGAGGAGTTTGCGATATCGGTCGGCAACTGGAACAAAGGTGAACCTGCTATAGATGACAACATAGTTGTCTGGCATGATTTTAGATACGGGAAATGGGACGTCTTTGGATACAATCTTAGGACAAAAGAGGAGTTTCAAGTAACTACAAATGAGAATACACAAGCGTTTGCCCATATACATGGAGATCTGATTGTTTGGCATGACTACAGAAGAGAGGATTGGGATATCTACGGGTACAATCTAAGAACTGGAGAAGTGTTTTGGATTTGTACAGCTTCAGGTATCCAGAGCAGACCAAAGGTCTATTGCAATCGAGTTGTTTGGATGGACAATAGATCTGGCAACTATGACATCTACATGGCAAACCTTGATTTCAAATGTGACACATCCCCTCTTGGAGGAATTGGAGAAGCTATCAGTAGATTTATACAGCAGATAATGAGTATATTTGGTAGATAACAAATTTAAATAATAATTTTTTCTTTTTTTTATGGATAGATTTATAAAATATAGATAATGATTAAAATTGGTGTATATATGCATAAAAAAATAATAGGTTCTATATTAATTTTAGTTTTAGTTTCTTTATCACTTGGCTGTGCAGCCGATAATGAAGCTAAAAATATCTACAACGAAGGTGTCGAACTTTTTGAGCAAGGAAACTATGCCGACGCTTTAGCAAATTTTAATAGGGCAGTTGAGCTTGATCCTGAATTTTCTTTAGCATGGTACAACAAAGCTCTTTCGCACCACTATCTAGGTGAATATGATGATGCCATGGCAAGTTACGAGAGAACTGTAGAGCTAGACCCAAACTACACCAATGCGTGGAACAATATGGGGATAATATTTGACGATTTTGGAATGTACGCTGAAGCTATTGAGTACTATGACAGAGCGCTTGAAACTGATCCAAACAATGTTGGAATTTGGTACAACAAAGCGATTGCTTATGCCAACAACGAGCAGTTCAATGAATCTCTAGAAAGTCTAGAAAAGATTATAGAACTCCAACCTGATAACGCCTACGCTTGGTATGACAGAGGGTATGTGCTTGCATTACTTGGAAGAGATCAAGAATCACAAGAATCTTACGAAAGAGCTATAGAGTTGGATCCGTCACTTGGATAAAACAATCTTTTTATTTTTTTATTTTAAATTTAAAAAAAAAGTTACTCTGTAAAATCTAGTTACAAAAGAATTTCAAATTTTAGTAAGTTTTATAAGTTTCAGGCGCTTAAGTAAAAGAGTGGAAACGAGAGATGAAGAGAGTATTCTTACGAGAACAGAGATGCAGATCATGAAATCTGTGAAACTTTCCTTTAGAACATATGATGATTTGGAAAAGGAGGGCGTTGGAGATTCAAAGACATTAAATTCAGCT
>PWMA01000090.1 GCA_003558335.1 Candidatus Methanofastidiosia archaeon
TAGACTTAAGAAAAAAATCGGCACAAGAGATGAATAAATTACCTTTTACTGTAAATCCTATAGGAGGGGTTGTTCCATTGATGATGGAGTATAGATTTAGCGAATTGGTCGATATAATTCTTACTGTAAAGGAAAATCTATCTCCAAGTAGGCCCGTGCATCTATTTGGTGCCGGACATCCTATGTTACTGTCTTTAGCTGTACTTTTGGGTTGCGATCTTTTTGATTCTGCAGCATATGTTCTCTATGCACAAGATTTAAGATATCTAACGCCATACGGAACCAAAAAACTTAATGAAATGAAATATTTACCTTGTAATTGTCCAGTCTGTAGAAAATATACGGCCCAAGAAATAATGAATGAAAGTGAACAGAAAAGAATAGTGCTTCTATCAAGCCATAACTTATATTCAACTTTTGGAGAAATTAAATTAATAAAAGAAGCAATCCACGAAGGAACTCTATTTGAACTAGTTGAAACCCGAATTAGAAGCCATCCTAGATTACTACTTGCATATAGAAGATTAAAGGACTACTATGATATTTTAGAAGAGTATGATCCATTTACAAAAAGATCATCGATATTCTATACCGGTGCAGAGTCAAACTTAAGGCCAGTTGTAAAAAGAACTAAAGAAAGAATAAAAAATATCAAATCTAAAAAATATGAAGAGCATCTTTTCTTTGGAGATTTTCCAAAAGAGCTTGAATATACCTACCCTTTTGGCCAATGTGAAATGGAAGAAGAGAGAAAAAACAAAGGATATCACGAAATAGATGAGTTGGATACAGTTAAAGCAATTGCAAATTATCAATTTGGATTTGAAGTTGGAGAAAAGCTTTTCCATAATGCCTTTATTAAGAGATCAAAAACAGGTATGATACGCTATATATATGATAGAAATGATGACATGCTTGCAACATTGAGGGCTAGAGACGGCTTACTAACCCCAAATATTGAAGGGGTAAAAAGATTGAAAGAAGTAATTCCATACCCAAGATATAGAATAATTGTAGATGAGGAAGCAGCACCTTTCATAAAGGATGGCGCAAATGTATTTTCCAAGTTTGTTTTAGAAATTGATAATAATCTTAGGACTTATGAAGAAGTCCTTATTGTAGATTCAAGAGATACTCTTTTAGGGACAGGAACGTTGATGTTATCCCCTAACGAAGTTAGGGCTTTTGAAAGAGGAATGGCTGTTAAAACAAGATGGGGGATAAATAAAAATATTATGCCAGAATCCCTGTTATAAGATCAGATGCTATGATAAATCTAAATGTTATGTATCCAATTGATGTTAAGATGATGCTGTGTTTAATCCCAGAAAATAAAGAGTTTTTAGTCATCTTTCCAATCATTAATCCTGCTAAAGCGCCATGGATAATAAGCATGTTTTGAAATGTTGTTTTAAATTCTTCTCTACTTATTGTCTCTGTAGCAGTTGGAAGTGTAATCTCTGCAAAAACCTCGACAAATTGTGTTTGAAGAAGAAAGACTACCGAAAGAAAAACTAGATAGGATATATAGATGATCCCGGTATACTGGCCCAACTTAGACGCTTGTTCCTTTGCAAGTCCCCTCATCATCCTTGCGCTTTCAGCTGCTGATTCTAAAATCTTTATTATGTTTCCGCCAGCGTGGTGTGCTATTACAATAAGAGATACGGTTCCTTGGATATTGTCACTCTTTACCTTATCAGAAAATGAGGTCAATACTTCATCAAAGGGGATTCCCCATGAAATTTTAGAGGCCATAACTTTAATTTCATCGGTAAGCCTTCCATAATCATCTTCTTGTGCCATCTTTATGGCTTGAGGAAGAGTCATTCCTGCAGCTTGAGAATCTGCCAAAGCTCTTAAAAATTCAGGAAATTGATCTTCAATCTCATTAATCCAAGCTTGCTCCCTCATTTTAATGATTAGATAAGGTCCAACAGCAATAGCTATTCCAGCAATAGCAAACTCACTTAAATTCAAAATAAAGTAGCCGATTAATCCTAAAATTAATCCTGAAGCTACACTCCCAATCATTATATAAATATTATAGTTTGTTTTCTTCAAATTTACACCCTTTTTTACCTCTTTGGAGCCACCTGATCAACTGCTAATATGAATATAGCATATCCAATAGGTAGCCCAAAATATACAACTATATTATTAATCAAGTTAACCTGTGACATTGGAGTTC
This sequence comes from Candidatus Methanofastidiosia archaeon, assembly GCA_003558335.1. GTDB lineage: Archaea > Methanobacteriota_B > Thermococci > Methanofastidiosales > Methanofastidiosaceae > Methanofastidiosum. Next base: position 2,192 of record PWMA01000090.1, read on the forward strand.
CCATAATCCCCATAATTGTTGTCATTATTATAACAAATACCGGCCCTACAACTAAAATTGTAACATAAGCCTCTGCAATTAAACCAATAGTTTCTATAGCAGACTCAGTTTTCATTCTCTCAATTTCCATGAGCCTTGTTCCTTCGATATAGAGATACTCCCTTAGATTCCCTCCGGTTCTTATAGTTGCAATCATCTTCCACAATAATTCACTAAAGAGTGGGGATGGTGACCTATTAGCTGCCCTTTGAAGGGCTTGGACTAAATCAAGACCAAAGTTTTCAATGTCATTTAAAATCTTTTCAGCTTCTCTAGAAACTTCTCCATAGCGTCTAAATTCGACAAGCGACCAAAAGATTACAGCAGGAGGAACTCCAGTCCCCGCAATAGTTGCCATTGTATTAACTGCATTTGTTAGTGAAAGATTTATTTTTCTTGATCTTTCACTTGCCTTAAAAGAGGGATAAAGCCAGAATGATACAAATGTAATAACAGTTGCTAAGATTGATATAACGGCTATTAATGTTACTCTAAAACGATCGTCGACGGCAGCACCAGGAGATATTATTTCATTAATAAACTCTGCTAAAAACAATGGAACAGTAATGATTGAGAATACGAGCGCAATTATTCCAACAAGGATTGTAGAAAGTATCATAGCGCTTACATATGCCCCAAGATTTAGAGGAATGTCTCCTTTTCTCAGAGGATCATGAAGTTCTTCAAAAGATTTTAGTCTTCTGTCTATCAAAAAACCTAATCTTTTATGGGCCTTCTTTCCGTATCTCATCAAGAAGCCCCTTTTTTCGTATCTTTCAAGTTCTTGGGCTTCAAGATTTTTTTCTTTTTTTCTGCCGAACATTGGCTCAACTTTTTATCTTTTGTAAGATTTTATCAGGATCTCTCATATATTCTTTTATTACATTGCCTACATCCTTAAAGCCTACTATATTGTTTTCAGCCATCCAACTTAAAACAAGAGATCTTCTGTTTATTTCTTCCCATACTTCTTCTTGAGTCATTCCTCTGGATACAGATATTCTCTTTACTATGCTACTTTCTTTTGTATCATAAACAAATTCATCAGAACCAGGATCCCATCTAAAAACAGTCTGATAAATAGGCTCTCCTTTTTTAAGATCCATGCCTGTTATTTCAACTACTTCTTTTACCCTTCTGATGGCTTTTCCTTCTATTTTTGCATGAGTCAATAAGAAACAAATGTTTAGTGATTGGAGAAGTGCGGGAGATAGATTGATCGGTCTTGTTGTAAGTCTATTTATTAAGGCCCCCATTGAGTCCGCATGTATTGTCCCCATACCAGGATGGCCAGTAGCCATGCCTGTGAACATAACGTTTGCCTCAGCCCCTCTAATTTCACCGACTATCAAATAATCAGGTCTCTGTCTTAAAGCGGCCCTCAATAAATCAAACATATCTACCTCTCCTTGCTTTTTTCCATCTATAGTAGCAGAGCCAAAACCAGAACGAGTAACTGCAGGGAGCCAGTGCTCTTGGGGAAGGTTTAATTCTTGAGTATCTTCAATTGTAACTATTTTTGCCTCTGGTGGGAGAAATATAGCAAGAGCATTTAACATTGAAGTTTTACCTGTTGCTGTTCCTCCTGAAATTAGTGTAGAAGCAGCATAGGAGTGTTCAAGAGCTAACCACATATAAGCAAATATTCTTGGTGGGCAAGATTTATAATTAATTAACTGAATTGGAGTCATTGGATCTGTCTTAAATCTTCTGATGGTAAATGTAGGCCCATGCTGAGTTACTTCTCTACCAAATGTGGCTTGAACTCTTGAATTGTTTGGTAGCCTTCCATCAAGTAAGGGCTCTGCAACTGAGATATGTCTATTGCACCTTTGTGCCATTTTAATTATTAGGCTATTAGACTCATCATCAGATTTGAATATAATATTTGAAGGTAGCGACCCATATTTTGCATGATAAATATAAATTGGAATTCCCGTTCCATCACAACTGATATCCTCAATTAAAGGATCATGGAAAAGCGGTTCAATGGAACCAAGACCAATATAATTTCTTCTTAAAAAATACATAATTTTTTCAAACGTGTCAGGAGATAATTTAAGATTTAGTTCATCTACAACTTCCATGGCTTTATTTTCTAAATATTCAACTAACTCACTTTTTTCTTGAAGGCTTTTGAAATCTACCTCAAGTTCCTCTTGTATTATTCCCTGAATAGTACTTAGTCTTTTTTTTTCTGAATCAGATAGTTCAGGCTCTTCAAGTAGATAAGTTAGTTTACCTATTTTATCGTCCCACACTATTTTTGCAAA
>PWMA01000176.1 GCA_003558335.1 Candidatus Methanofastidiosia archaeon
GCAAGAAGAGCCATCGAAAAAGGTGCCGGTTCCGTCGGACTGAATGTCAGTGAGGTGCATTCAGTGGCAGGGATGAAGCAGCTGCTCAGTGGCATCGACCTGCAACAGACAGGGGTCCACCTGATGCACGGCAACGACCACCCAAAACTCTTCGGGTTGCTCTGTGAAACAGCCGGCACAAATGGCATGAACGGGTCTCTTGATTTTGACCCGCTGGGTTACCTGCTGCTCTACAATACCTTCCCAAAAAGCAAGGATGCATCGATGCAACAAGGCAAGACACTATTGGAAGAAGGGGCAGCACAGATGCCTTCTTTCCGGGTGCTGGGGGTAAACGGACAGTTTGTTCATAATGCCGGGGGCAGCGTGGTTCAGGAACTTGCCTTCGCCTTGTCGCACGGAAATGAATACCTTGTCCGGCTTACCGCAATGGGTGTGCCTGCCGGCGACATTGTGCCCCGCATGCAGTTCACCTTTGCCATTGGGGCGGCGTACTTCCTTGAAATCGCCAAACTTCGTGCCGCCCGGTTGCTGTGGACAAAGATTGTGGAACAGCACACACCACAAAAAAAAGTGCCGCCGGGCATGTTCATCCACGCCGTTACTTCGGGATGGAACAAAAGTGTGTATGACCCCTATGTGAACATGCTGCGCACCACCACAGAAGCCATGGCCGCTGCTGTTGGCGGCGCCGACTCATTGACGGTGGGTCCGTTCGACGATTGCTTCAAAAAGCCTGATGAGTTCTCGCTGCGCATTGCACGCAACCAGCAGATCATACTGAAGCATGAAGCGTACTTTAACAAAGTTGCCGACCCTGCAGGGGGCTCCTACTATGTTGAAGCCCTCACCGATTCAGTTGCACGGGCTGCGTGGGACCTGTTTGTGGAAACAGAGGAGCGGGGCGGATTCATCAAGGCGGCGGAAACCGGATTCATCCGTTCTTCAGTTGAAAACACCTGCCAGCAGCGCGACATGGAGATTGCCATGAGGAAACGCGTGTTTGTGGGGGCCAACATGTATCCGAACACCGAAGAAAAAATGCTCGATAAGGTGGAACCCACCGCCAAACTGTCAGACTTGTCCGGATTACGCCAGTACCGTGGCTCACAAGCATTCGAGGTGCTGAGAATGGCTGTTGAAAACCACATAAGGAAAGGGTTGAAGCAACCCACCGTGTTTTTGTTAACCTATGGGAATCCGGTGATGCGTAAAGCAAGGGCTTCCTTCTCCGGCAACTTTTTTGGTGTGGCCGGCTACCAGGTCATCGACAACCTGGGGTTCACCGATATCGATACCGGCGTCAGGGAAGCACTCGCTGCAAAAGCAGACATCGTGGTGCTGTGCAGCAGCGATGAAGAATATGAAGCAATGGCGCCGGCAGCCACACAAATTAAAAAACAGTCGCCCAAAACACTGGTGATGGTGGCCGGCAACCCAAAAGAGATCAGGGAGCAGCTGACCGAAGCAGGTGTCGACCATTTCATTCACCTGCGCACCAACGTACTGGAAGCGCTGACCCATTGTAACGCCATACTGGAGGTCAACTGATGGCGGCAAATAATGTGGGTGCACACCTGCCGCAATAAATAAAAACAAAGAAAACCCTAATAATTCCGTATGTATGCGACCAGATTTTAAAAACATCTCATTCAGTGACATAAAAAGGGATGCCGCTGATCCCTCCAACCCGGAAAAGCAAACCCGTAAGAGTGACGACTGGCTGACCGCCGAACAGATTCCCGTGAAGCCCGTTTATGGTCCCGGCGACCTGCTTCATATGGAGCATCTGAACTATGCCGCAGGGATCCCTCCCTTTTTGAGGGGTCCGTACAGCACAATGTATGTGATGCGCCCGTGGACCATCCGCCAGTATGCCGGCTTCTCTACCGCTGAAGAGTCCAACGCCTTCTACCGCCGAAACCTGGCAGCCGGACAAAAAGGTTTGTCCGTGGCCTTCGACCTGGCCACACACCGTGGCTATGATTCTTACCACGAAAGGGTGATCGGCGATGTGGGCAAGGCGGGCGTGGCCATCGACTCCATCCTCGATATGAACATCCTTTTCGACGATATCCCCCTCGATAAGATGTCGGTGTCGATGACCATGAACGGGGCCGTGTTGCCGGTGATGGCATTCTACATTGTGGCCGCCGAAGAACAGGGTGTCGCTCCCGGACAGCTGTCGGGTACCATCCAGAACGACATCCTCAAAGAGTTTATGGTGCGCAACACATACATCTATCCACCCCTGGAGTCAATGAAGATCATCGCCGACATCTTTGCCTACACGTCGAAAAACATGCCACGCTTCAACTCCATTTCCATCAGTGGCTATCATATGCAGGAGGCAGGTGCCACGTGCGATATAGAGCTGGCTTATACGCTGGCCGACGGACTGGAATATCTGCGTACCGGGGTGAATTCGGGAATGGACATCGACACGTTTGCGCCGCGCCTGTCGTTTTTCTGGGCCATCGGCATGAACCACTTTATGGAGATCGCCAAAATGCGCGCGGCACGAATGCTTTGGGCCAAGCTGGTAAAACAGTTCAATCCGAAAAACCCAAAATCGCTCGCGCTGCGAACACACTCACAAACATCAGGGTGGAGCCTTACCGAACAGGATCCTTACAACAATGTGACCCGTACGTGTATCGAAGCAATGGGTGCGGTGCTCGGACATACACAGTCGCTCCATACCAACGCCCTCGATGAGGCCATTGCGCTGCCGACCGACTTTTCTGCACGCATCGCACGGAACACACAGCTCTACATCATGGAAGAAACGGGTGTGACAAAGGCGATCGACCCGTGGGCGGGATCATACTATGTTGAAAGCCTGACACACGACATCGCGCGCCGTGCCTGGGAACACATCCGGGAAATTGAAGGCCTCGGCGGGATGGCCAAAGCAATCGAGACAGGCGTGCCAAAGATGCGCATCGAAGAAGCCGCTGCGCGCAAACAGGCCCGTATCGACAGTGGCAAGGACGTTATCGTGGGGGTGAATAAATACCGCAGAGACAAAGAAGACCCTATCGATATCCTGGATGTTGACAACACCGCCGTGCGGGCCTCACAGATCAAAAGGCTCGAAAAACTGCGTGCAGAGCGCAACAACACCGAAGTGCAACAAGCACTCGACGCCATCACAAAAGCTTGTGAAACAGGCAAGGGAAACCTGCTGGAACTCTCTGTTGATGCCGCCCGCAAAAGGGCATCGCTGGGGGAGATCTCACTGGCGTGCGAAAAGGTTTTTGGCCGCTACCAGGCCGTCATACGATCAATATCAGGAGTATACTCTATGGAAATAGACAACAACGACAGCTTTGCAAAAGCCAGGAAAATGGCCGACGACTTTGCCAGGCAGGAAGGTCGCCGCCCCCGCATCATGATCGCCAAAATGGGACAAGACGGACACGACAGGGGGGCCAAGGTGGTTGCCACCGCCTACGCCGACATCGGGTTTGATGTGGATGTCGGACCCCTGTTCCAGACCCCCAAAGAAGCGGCGAGACAAGCCGTCGAAAACGATGTTCACATTGTCGGGGTGTCGAGCCTCGCTGCCGGACATAAGGTGCTGGCACCACAAATTATCGAAGAGCTGAAAAAACTGGGACGCGATGACATTATGGTGATCGTGGGTGGGGTTATCCCGCCGCAAGACTACCAGTACTTGTATGATGCAGGTGTGATGGGCGTATTCGGACCCGGTACCGTGATCGCCGATGCCGCAATCAAAATGTTGTCGCTGCTGCTGGAATCAGGCAAGGAATAATGTGCCTGTCTGCCGGATACACGGACATGCTGACAAAACGGCCGGAAAAACATCCCGGCCATCCCATATCAATACTTGCGTATGATATATACATCATAGTCGCCCAGATAAGTAAACCCCAGTGACCTGTACAGAGCTAAGGCCGCAGTGTTTGTGCGATGAACCTCCAGCTTCATCTGCACGTTGCGCTCACGGGCATAACGGATCGATGCAACACTCAGCAATCGTCCGATCCCACGCCGCCGGTACGACGGCAAAACCCCCACGTGATGCAGATGCATCCTTCGTCCGTCATAAGTAACCCAACTGGTCCCCACCACACGTCCACCTCCGGCAACAGCAACGAACATCCTGCCCCCCAAACCGATACTCGTTTCGATCGCATCAGAAGTGTCGCCCCGCTCCGCACCCCCCAGTCCGGCAGCATCCCACACCGCAACGACCGACTGATGGTCATCCGGACAATAATCGCGAATGATCAGGTCACCAGGTGGATGTGTATGTTCTTGTTTTTCCATCATCATACCGTTTAATGCGAAGATAACAATAATGCCGCATCCGAACACCCGGTTCCCTCCTTAATTATGTCCCTGTGAATCAACCACCATCGTTGAAACCAAAAACTGCAGCAAAAATCATCCGTTGTCAACAAAAAAACCTATTTTTGTATGGCAACCCTCTGTTCCGAAAGATCTTTCAGGTCAGGAAC
>PWMA01000136.1 GCA_003558335.1 Candidatus Methanofastidiosia archaeon
TTCATATTTTTCTTGTATTATCCTTATACCTCCCATATATTTCTTAGATATTACACGGGCAATTCATATTTAATTTCCTGATAATTCAATAGTGGTATTGTAATATCACTTACGAATTATCATTATGGATAATCATTGTTTCCCATATGAGTTATCCATTAAATACTAATTTTATTAACTACTATATATAGTTTTCGGTTAATAATGATAAACAATAGTTCTTTTAGGTTTCCAAAACATATTACCAATTGTAATTTTTAGTAACAATGCGCAACGATAATTTTTTAAGATAAGATTAGATGTTATTACTGTGTTACTGGTATTTGAATCCCAAATTAAGGATAAGGAAAAACTAATTAAAAAATTAAAGAAAAATGGAGCTAAAGCTATTTTTGATGAAAGTAAAACTTATGGCTTAAATCATATATCCATGGCTCTTTATCAAACAATTAGAGCTTTTGAGAATAACTCAAACTTTGCGAATGATTTTTCATTAGAGTATTTGATTAGACTTTCTGGAGAAAAACAGATTTCTAAAGCTTTAGAATTTGGAATAAAAGATAGAACTAATAGAATAGGGATAATTTTGGATGAAGAAAAAAAAGATAGTATTATAGATATTCTGGGCCATCCTAAGACTCCTGGCAAATTTGATAAAGAATTTGTAAGAAAATATTTTAAAATAAAAGATATTAACAATCAAATGGAAGCTGAAAAAAAAATCTTTGAAAAGATTGCATTGTTAAATACAAAGACTTAAACAAACAAACTACAGCGGGCCTGAGGGGATTTGAACCCCTGACCTCAGGGTCCGAAGCCCTGCGCCATATCCACTAGACCACAGGCCCACATATGATTTTTAAATATAGAGATATATAAATATATTCGAAATCCTTAAATATTAATATAAAAAAGTTTTATTAGACTCTTTTAGGAGAGAAGCTAATGGCCAAAAGACGTAAAGTATCAAGACCTTTTAAGTATAAACCTATAAGTGTAAAAGATCTATTGGTAGAGATGAAAGATATTTCAGAACTAATGGTAGATTTAGCCTATTCTTCCATCCTTTTCAAAAATAAGGAAATAGCAGAAGACGTTATAGAACTTGAAAGCAGAATGGATGAATTAAATTATAGAATAAGAATAACAGCGATGCTTGCTTCAAGAAGTGTTGAGGACGCAGAAAGAATTTCTGCAGTATTACAATTTGCCTCTGCTTCTGAAAAGATATCAAACGCAGCAGGAGATCTATCCAATATCATAATAAGAGATATGAAGGTGCACCCAATTGTTTATGAAGCACTCGAAGACGCTGAACAAATTATAGAAAAGTATGAAGTATCTTCAAAATCAAAATTAGCCAATATGACTCTGAAAAGAGCAGAACTTGGTTCTAAAATCGGAACTTATATAATTGCTGTAAAAAGAAAAACTTCAATAAAGTATAATCCTTCCAAGGGATTTGTTATTAGGGAAGGGGATATTTTAATTGCAAGAGGAAGTAATACAGGGTTAGAAATATTAAAAAGTATATGCAGTGGTATAAAAACAAAATGGTGATATGATGGAGACAGATATGGCTGATGTATTAACTCAGATGAAAAATAATTCAGAACTAATGGTTGCCCTATCTTATACTGCACTTTTATACAACAACAGATACATAGCAGAGGAAGTAATCGAACTTGAAGAGATCGTAGATAAACTCAACTATGAAATGGGTAAAAAAATATTAAGTAAAGCATCTAAAGTTAGCACTCCTGAAGATTTACTAAGCTTAATCCATATCACAGAAGCAACTGAAGCTATAGCAGATGCAGCTGCTGAAATAGCAGATATTGTAACAAGAGGTATTGATGCCCATCCCATATTCAAAGAGGCTATGAAAGAAACAGATCAAATAATTGCTAGAGTTAAAATATGTTCAAAATCAATTATAATAGATAAAACTTTCCAAGAAATAAAATTGCAAAGTAAAACTGGCATATACATATTTCTTGTTAAAAGAGATAAAGACTATATCTATTCACCAAAAAAGAACTTCACAGTGCGAGAAGGCGATATACTCTATGGTATCGGTATGGAAAGTGGAGTAGAAAAACTACAAGAACTTGCTAATTGCAAGCCTCAGATTTAATTTTTAATTTTAATTTACCAGTTAATCTCATGAATACTACTGTAAGTCCACCTGCTATAACTAGATAAATCATTAAACTTTCTAGAGAGATAGATCCTAATATAAAATTAGCAGACTGATACAAAATAAATGAGAATACTGCAGTGAAAAATGTTAGTGCAAGAGTACTTATTACTTCCTTCTTATTTGTGGAATAAGCTTCTAAGAATCTACCAAACATTGCTATTGCAAAGGCAACGTATATTAATTCCATTCTTGATAAAATAGTTGCTATAACTAATGGGATACTTTGCCAAGTTGGAAACTGGATTAAGTAGTAGTAACTTTGCCATACACCTATGATACCTAATAATAAAGCAATAAGATAAAAAACGAATCCCACTCTTTTTGGGGAAAATTCTTTCTTTAACAAATTATCGAGTCCAAATCCTTTGAAAAACAGATAGATTCCTAAAACAAACAAGAAACCAAACCATCCTATCTGGGGTTGTCCTAATAAAAAAGCGACGCCAAAAAGTAAAAAGACTATTCCAGGAATACCCAATACAAGACCTGCAAGTTTACGATCTTCCATTACTTCTCTTATATACCTATGAAGTATGAAATAAGTCTCTTCAATAGTTTCACTTTGCTGTATAACTATCCTATCTATGGATATTATTGGAACTTTTGATTGGATAGCCGGCAAGATATTCTCATCTTCGCGCCCATCTGTCACAAGAATTACGCCTTTTAACTTTATTTTTTTAAGAACTAGATCAAGTTGGTCAGATATTTTTATATCCGATTTTACACCAACTTCAGCATCTCCAGTAAGGGCTACAACTTCACAAGGTTTATCTTCATTTTTTAGTTTTCGAAAAACTTGAATCGATCTAAAAAGAACGTTTGTATCAGACTCTGTAGGATCAGAAGTACCGAGTTCAATGGCTGCATTTAGGATATTTTTTTCTCCAATTATTGGCCCTTTAATACCTGTTTTCACTCCCAAATCATTATCTCTATCGACCGAGAGCACTAATATTTTTTTCTCAACCATCAAACTCTACCATTTTATTTTTTACTGAGTCTATTTTATCTTGTAGTGATGACTTCTTATCTATTCTATAATCAATTTTTATGTTAGTTATAATTCTTTCTACTCCCATTTCAAATATTAGATTATGTGAATATCCTATTAATGCAGATATCTCATTCCATTCTCCTTCTATAATTGTGCCCATAGGGGTTAATTGATATTCCAAGCCACTTTTTTCTATGTTTTTTATTACCTTGGCTACATATCGGCTAAGAGAAGTTCCATCTCCAATGGGGACAAAAGATACTTCAACTATCAAATATTTCCTCCTGCTTGAAGAATTTTCAGTTCATCTAACGTTAATTTCTCTCCATTTTTAAATTTTTCTAAAATATCTTCACTTTTTTTTGATAATTCTTTTTTCTTTTCCTTTATCTTTTTTTCTTTTTCTTGTTTTTGTGCTTTTCTTGAATTAATTTCTAATCCTTTAAGTTTAGCCCTTAATTCCCTAATCTTATCATAGTATTCATCGACATTTTTTTTCTTTTCAATGTAATTATTATGTATGGCATCGGCTTCTTTTTTTATATCCTCAGAGCTATTAAAATAGTAAATCATGCGCTCATGATATTTAGTAGATTCATCAGATAGTTCCAAAACTTTTTTATGGTATTCTTCAGAATTCTTTTTTAATATCTCTAAATCTTTTCGAGAAAAATCGGCTTCTTTAGAAAGTTCTTCATAATTTTTAGATTTTTTTAGATCTTTCTTTAAATCCTTTATCATATCAACAAGTTTTCTTTCTTTGTCCAATGAAAGAACTTCAGTTTCAAGTTTCCACTCAATGCTATCTATCTGTTTTTCAATAGTGGAAGAAGAAGATATATCCTTATTTTTTGTCGCTTCTTTAATTTTACTTAAAGATTCATATATTTTTTTTAGTTTGGAACTATTTTCCTCACGTAAATCTTTGTATTTCTTTGTTTCTTCATTAACTTTATCCCTTAATTCCTTGTTTTCCTTTCCTTTCTTAATTAATTCAGAAAACTTAGCATTTTTTTCATCTCTTTTTTGTTTTAAACTAAGTAGTTCTTTTTTGTATGATTCTGCCTCAATTTCAAGAGACTTTAGTTCATTTGAAATTTTTATAATTTCGTCGTTTGCTGAATCTTCCAAAGCCATACCTCAAAAGATAAATTATAGAATCATTTATAATTATTTTGGTTATATCAGTAAATGATATATATCTCTCTCTTTAATTAAGCTTATGTCTCTTATTTTCGGAGCAGGCAGAATTGGATATGCAGTAGCTTTAGTGTTAAAAAGTAGGGGCAAAGAAGTAGTGGTCATAGATAAAAACATTAAGGCCTTAAATAGAGCAAAAAATATTGGTTGTCATACCTATCTTTATGATTTTACCAAATCATTTAGTCTAATGGAAATAACTATATCAAAATTTAAAGAGATAATTATTACCACTTCTAATTACAAGACCAATATTGAAGCTTTAAAAATTTTAAGAGAACTAAATAAAGAAGCTTTTATAATAACGAATGCCCCAAGTTCGGAACATGTGCCAGGCCTTATGAGAATGGGTGCAGATTTTGTTGTAACACCAGATCGCTCTATGGCACAAATAATAATAAATCAGTTAGAATTATCTCATTCTTGGAGAAATAAAGAATTATTGTTAAAAGTTCTTGAAAATTCTAAATCTTTGGCAATTGTAACACATGACAATCCTGATCCAGATGCAATGTCTAGTGCATATGCCCTTAAAGTGATCGCAGAAAGCCTTAACATAAAAGCAGATATTTATCATGGTGGTGAGATTGGGCATGAAGGAAACAAGATGATGGTCGAACTTTTAAAATGGGACTTTAAAAAAATAAATGAATACAAAAAATTTATACTAAAAGAGTATGACAAAATTGCATTGATAGATTTACCAAATCTTTCTAACACCACAATATTTCCCTCTGAAACAAACCCAAATATTATAATTGACCATCATTATACTGAAGAAGTAGAGTTAGATGCAGAGTTTGTCGATATAAGGCCTAAGGTTGGAGCTACGGCAACAATTATGACTTCTTACCTAAGGGATTTTGAAATTAAATTAAATGAAGAATTGGCCACAGGATTGATGTATGGTATTCTAGTAGATACTAATAACTTTAAAAGAAATTTTGAAAAAGATGATATGGAAGCTGTACACTATTTAAAATCTAAAATTAATGGTGAACTTTTAAATATTATCGAAAATCCTAACATTTCTTCAAATACCTTTGATGTATTGTCAAAGGCGATAAATAACAAAAAAATATACGATAGACATGTTGTTTCTAATGTTGGATATATAGAAACTAAAGAATCCTTATCCCAAGCTGCCGATCTACTGCTAAAACTTGAAAGTATAACAGTGTCTTTAGTTATTGGAATAATTGAAGAATATGTTTACATATCTGCTAGATCAAGGGATAAGAACATTGATATTAGCAAGATAATTACAAAAACCTTTTCGAAAATGGGATCTGCAGGAGGGCATATGAACTTTGCAGCGGCAAAGATATCTCTCGGAGAATTTTCATATACTGAAGATAAAGATATGTTAGTAAAAATAATTGGAGATACTGTCTCAGAATACTATTTCAAAACTTTAAAATATAATAATAAGAATTTAACATAGTTGTTATCTCTGAAGAATAAATGGTAGTTGAAAACTCGTTTTATAGTAAATTTAACCCTTAACTTAGGTAAACTCAAAATATTCTTAACATTTTAAAAAATTTCTATAAGCATATTTAAGTTAGATCGTCAATATATTTAGCTAAATCAAAAGATAAAAAAGATTTATTTTTATTTTTTTGGAATAGATTGGGGCACATATTGAGTAGTTCTTTCATTTCCTTTCAAAGGAGGCTTGTTCAAATTATTTCTTTTTCTACTTAGCCCTTCGATTAAGGAAAATAGTACCAATATTCCTATTACAATAGCCATGAAAACATATAAATCCATATAATCACCTTGTATTTGGTTTTAAAAAAAGATATATAAAATTATTGGTTTATCATAAATATTATCCACATACCCTGCAACCGCTGCTTCCAGATCTGCTTCCTCCGGAGGATTCTGTTTCAATTCCCATTGATTCAAGATCCAACACCATCGAATTATAGATTTCTGTATCTACCGGTCCATGTCCGTCATTTGTTCTAAACCAATATTCAATTACCCCCTCTTTTGCCTTGGGTGCAATTTGATATAATTCATCATCACTCATAGGCAATATATATAGAATTCCTTCTTTTGGATCACTCAGTTTTTCATCATCTGCCCTATACATTTCTCTTCTTGAGCCATTAATATAAACAAACACATACCGTGGAAGGTCTCCATCCGCATCAATATATTTTACTTGAAAGTTATAGGAAAAATCCCTATTTTTAAATGTAAAAAGTAAGATTCCATCTTTAAGCTCTGGAGGATTATTATCTTCTACCAAGGCAGGGGGCATAACTGTCTTACTTGTTTCAGCTTCATCCTCAAATACCTGTTCTTCACTTACTTCGTCCTCAATAATTTCCTCACCAACAGAATCAGCTGATATGTCACTGGTAATTTCTTGTTCTTGTGCACAACCTAAAAATCCAAGTACAAAAAACGATATGACAAATAAACTCAAAATTTTTTTCATGAAGTTCCTCCATTATTATAAATCTATTAATTGCTATTAAAGTTATAATATATTTAAGCCTTTTTATTAACAGACTAAACAAGTTTAAGCTTTCCCACTATTTTATTTATTTCATCTTCAGGAGCAGGGCCTATACCTAAAACTGTGATAGTTCCAGGAGGAATTTCAGTTAATCCTGCGTCCTTAACAAGCTCAGTCGTCAATCCCACACTTTTAGCTTCGTTAAATATTTTTAAAAGCGAATCTAAATCATCTGTTTTTAACACTACTTTTTTTTGGCCCTCTGAAAACCATTCTTTAAAAAATTTATTATTTTTTTCTGATTTTATTGAGCAACTTACTGCAGCATGTGCGACTTGAACAGAAAGTTTACCTTTTGAAAGCTTCAAGTCATCTCTAATAACGATTGCCATTTTATAATTAAATTTTTTAAAGAGATTAAACAATTAAATTCCTCTAAAAAAATCTTGTATAATCAAAGTTTCGTCCCTTTTTGGCCCATAAGAAATCATAGAGATAGGGGTTTTAGTATATTTTTGAATGTATTCTACATACGTCTGGACTTGCTCAGGTAAAGAGTTAAAATCTTTTATTTTGCTCCAATCAAATTCATCCCATCCTTCAAATTCAGCATAAATAGGTTTACATTCAGACAATACTTTCATATTTGAAGGGAAGTCATAAATAATTTCGCCTTTATATTCATAAGAATGGCAGATTTTAAGTTTGTTCAATCCAGTTAACACATCGAGTTTAGTTATTCCTAATCCTGAAAAATTATTCAAAACACATGAATATTTGACTAAAACTAAATCAAGCCACCCACATCTTCTAGGCCTACCTGTTGTAGTACCAAATTCTTTTCCTTTTTCTCTTAAATATATTCCCTCTTGATCAAATAGTTCTGTTGGAAAGGGCCCCTCTCCTACCCTAGAAGTATAAGCTTTAGTTATTCCCACTATTGTGTCAATTTTATTAGGCGATATGCCACTACCTGTGCATATGCCACCGGCATTTGTACTAGAGGAAGTAGTAAATGGATAGATGCCATGATCTATATCCAAATGTGCTCCTTGTGCGCCTTCCATCAATATAGTTTTTCCTTGATCGTAAGCATTGTTTAAAAAAACTGAAGTATCTTTTACAAAGTCTTTCAAATAATTTCTATAAACAAGATATTCATTATAAATTGAATCAATGTCTAAGATTGTCTCTTCGCCAAAAGTTTCTAATATTTTTTGTTTTATAGGCACAATTAAATTAAGTTTTTTTCTAAAAATTTCTAGATCCATTAAATCGGCAAATCTAATTCCGAAACGAGATATTTTATCAGCATAACAGGGACCTATACCTTTTTTTGTCGTTCCTGCGGCATAAGCTCCCTTCATTTTTTCCTCAATTTCATCAAGAATTTTGTGATAAGGCATTATCATGTTTGCCCTATCGCTAATGTGTATCTCTGGATTTAAGTTATCTTTTTTTAGTTTTTCAATTTCTTCAATGAGGGCCCTTGGATCTATAACAACTCCGTTTCCAAGAACTAGAGATTTCTCGTAAACTGCTCCTGATGGCATTAGATGGAATTTATATTTTTTATCTCCGACCATTATAGTATGGCCTGCATTATTTCCACCTTGAAATCTAACAACTATATCTGAATTTTGTGCATAAATATCTGTTACTTTACCCTTTCCTTCATCTCCCCATTGGCTGCCTATTATTGCTACTAACAATTATCTCGCCTCATAATCTATTTCAAAATCTTTGGTAATTATTATTGCTTTTTTCCATTTGTTATTTTCTTTAGGATAGTCACTTCTATAGTGGGCCCCTCTAGACTCAGTTCTTTCAAGTGCAGACAAAGCTACTGCCTGTGACACAAAGAGAATATTTCTAAGTTTAAAGTATTCTGAATAGTTTTTTGTAAATTTTATTGTTTCATATTTATTTTTTATTTCAGAAATTTCTTTGATTGCCTTTTTTATTCCTTTTTCGTCTCTTATTATCCCTAGATATTCCCACATCAGTTCTCTTATTTGTTTAATCAATTCAGTCTCTAAAGAATTCTCTCCAATTTTGGGCAATGAATCGAAATATTTGCTAACGTCTATATAGTCGAAATCATTTGCTAGTGCAAATTCAGAAGCATTTTTTCCTGCAATCTCTCCAAATACTAAAGTTTCAGCTAAAGCGTTGCCTGCGAGCCTATTAGCTCCGTGTACTCCTCCTGCATTTTCTCCACATGCAAATAATCCATTAACATTAGTTTCACATTTTTCATTTATTTTTAATCCGCCCATAAAGAAATGACAAGAAGGTTTAACAAGTAGGTTATCCTTAGTTAAATCAATGTTTTTAGACAGAAAGAAATCAATCTCGCTTGAATACTTTGTTTTAAGTATATCTTCTGGAATCTCTTTATAAGAGATAAATACGCCGCCATCTGTTCCTCTTCCTTCAATTGTTTCAGTAAAAATAGCCCTTGACATAATATCTCTTGTTGTTTTTTCTAATAAATTTGGATCATATTTTTCAATGAATCTTTCTCCTTTGCTATTTAGAAGAGTGGCACCATCTGTAAACACAAATGGTAAAACTAAATAAGATTTAAGGGCTACAGTGGGGAAAAATTGTACATATTCCATGTCAATTAGAGATGCACCAATATCAAATCCTAGGTAATATCCATCGCCAATAATATCAGAGGGATTTGTAGTATTTTTATATACGTTTCCAGCCCCTCCGGTTGCAAGTATTATGGATTTAAATAATATTTGTGAAAAATTTATTCCATCGGTCAAAACTCCTGATACAGCCCTACCGTTTTTTTCAAAAAGTTTGATTAAATTTTTGCCTTCTAAAAATTTTATTCCTTTATTTTCTAGATAATCTCTTAGTTTTAAAGGAATTAATTTACCGCAGCCAGGTCCTGGTGGCTCTACCCTTACTGTTCTTGCAATTGAATTTCCACCAGATAGATTAAGGACTAAGTTTCCATTATCTCTTTTAAATTCAATGCCGTAGTCTTGAATTGAAAGAATTGCTTTTTTTGCATTTTCAGACAGAATTTTTGCTAAGTTGGAGTCTGCTACATTAGCTGAACCTTTCATTATATCTTCAAAATATAGGTCTGGAGAATCTTTTTCAGATATTGGCGCATTCAAAATTCCTTCAGAAATTGAACTACAACCACCCTTCCCCACATAACCTTTAGTCAATATTACAACATCTTTAACATATTTCTTAGCTTCTATTGCAGCTCTTAGCCCCGCAAGGCCACCGCCTACAATCAGTACGTCACATTTTACAGTTTTCATAATGTATCTCTCCCATAATTTATCTAAAACTAGCCCTTAAAGAAAGTTTCCTTGGCAAAGGTAATGGTCTTTTTGGTTTTTCTTTAACAATATTTAAGAAATTATCTTTAAATTCTTCCAAAGTTATATTTTTCTGAGAAGAGTGTTCTCTAGATCTAACATTCAAAGTTGAGTTTTTGATCTCATTATCCCCTATAACTACGATAAAGGGAACCCAATCTTTCTCAGCTTCCCTTATTTTCTTGCCGAGTCTAAGATCTCTATCATCAATATCAACTCTTATCTCTACTTTTTCAAGTTCTTCTAAAACTTTGAATGAAAAATCCAATTGTTCTTCGCCTACTGGTAAAATTCTAACCTGTGTTGGAGATAACCATACTGGAAGCATTGGTTTCTTACCTTTTTGAGAATCCATATATGATTTTTCAAGTAGCGCGTATAGATTTCTTTCTATAGCGCCGGAAATTGAAGCGTGTAACATCAAAGGATATTTATCTTTTCCATTTTCATCGAAATATTTAATTTCAAATCTTTCGGTATTTTCAATATCAATTTGAACTGTTGAAAGTGCAGAGGACTTATTTGAGGAATCAATAAAGTTAAATTCAAATTTCATAACGAAGTAAAAAGGTCTTTCGTCCCACATTTCAATTAAAACAGGTCTATTAATTAATGACATTAACTTATGGACAAATTCCCTATTTTCATCGTAAAATGACTTTACAAATCTAATAGCAACTTCATAGCTTACTTCAAGTTCATTCATCCATTTCATTGATAATTTAAATTGTTCAACGAACTCTTCCTTTGCACTGTCCATCGACATAGCAAGAGTGTGCATATCTGGCATGGTAAAGGCCCTTAATCTTCTTAGCCCTACTAACTCTCCCCTCTGCTCTCTTCTAAAACTGTAACGGGTCAATTCATATAATCTCAAAGGAAGATCTTTATAAGAAATTACCATATCATGTTTCATTAGATACTGGCCAAAGCATGCTGCAAATCTTAAAAAAAAGTTATCATCTCCGGATTTAAGAATATATTGCCTTGCGGGAAACCTATTTAGATACTTAGAGAGCATTGGATGGTTAATGCTATACATTATTGGAGTTTCAACTTCCATTCCTCCATATTTTATTGTACTATCTGTGACGTGAGTTTCTAAAAGTCTTTTAATAAGGACTCCCTTCGGGTACCATCTAAGATTTCCAGGATCCGATCCTTTTTCATAATCTACAAGTTCTAAATTTTTCATGTATTCAACATGAGGAGGGATAATTTCGACTTTTCTAGAAGAGTTAACTTCATATTCCATTAGCTTTTTTAGATTTTCATGTTCTTTGAAATCAAATTTATCATAAGGAATGAGATTTAAAGATGCGTCAAATATATACCAACTTGATTTAATTTTTTCCTCTGCCTTTAATGCTTCAGATGCAACTTCACTTTCTCTTTCCGGTTTTATACTTCTAGAAAGTTCAGATAGGGGATGGCCTTTGCAAGACACTTTAAACGCCTTATAATATCCAAAAGGGGCCCTTTTTACTTCAAAATCTTGTATTAATTTTATTTCAAGATCTTTTAATATTTTGACCGCCACATCTGGTGAAGCCAGTTCGTTGCTCAAATGTGCGTAAGGATAGAGAAAAATATTTTTTGTTTTAACAGATTTTGATATCTCCCGTATCTCATTTATTGCATTTTCAACTACAGATTCATCATCGCCTTCTTCAACTGCAACAAAAACTGAGAGACAGTCTTCCATTCTACCTTTTTTTAAAGAGTCTTCAATGTCCTCTGCTATTTTTGTTTTTGAAGTAATTTCATACTCTAAATGATCACTATGTATCAAAAGAATTCGCATTAGGCCACCATTAAAAAGATAATTATAGTAGGAATTTTTTTGTATAACTTATATAACTTTCGGAATGGTCATACAACTTAAGAAGGCAATATTTAATAAGCTAAAATTAATATTTATTGTATGGAAGGAATTCTTGGAATAACCGGAGCAAGCGGATCAATATATGGAATTAGATTAATGGAAAATCTTAAAGGTAAGGTACATTTAATTATAAGTGATGGCGCAAAGAAAATAATTAATGATGAAACAAATTATGATCTAGATAAATTAAATGAATATTCTTACAAAATTTATGAGAATAGTCAAATGGATGCCTCAGTTGCATCAGGAAGTTATCCCTTTGATTATATGATTATATGTCCTGCTTCAATTTCAACTATTTCTAAAATCGCTGTAGGAATTCAAGATAATCTAATTACTAGGGCCGCAGCGGTATCTCTAAAGGAAAAAAGAAAACTTATTGTTGTTCCTAGAGAAACACCCTTAACTTCAATTAATCTAAAAAGTATGGCAACTTTATCGGATCACGGAGCAGTCATACTGCCAGCAATGCCTGCTTTTTATCATAATCCTAAAGATATTGATGAATTAGTAAATTTTGTAGTCGGAAGAATTTTAGACCAAGTAGGCATAAAAAACAATTTATTCAAAAGATGGAGAACTTAAGATATAATTTATTTTAATTTTTTTAATATAAGTTCCGCACAAATTTGTACAGGATCTATAGTTGGAGACAGTGGCGGACTATAACAGTTTTCAATTTTTGCCAAATCTTTTATTTTAAGTCCTTTTTGAATTGCAAAACCAACTGCAAGCGTTCTAGAAAATATACCCTCTTTACCAATAGCTTGAAAGCCTAGTATATCTCCTTCCCTGGATGCTAATATTTTGATAAAGATATCTTTGAATCCAGGATAGTATTCTGCCCTTGACTTTCCTTTGTATCTTGCCTTTACATAGTCTACTCCCATATGAGATAAATCATCTTCAGTCAATCCAAACGCTCCAACTTTCATATCAAAAAAATCTAATATCAAAATATTTATTATTGGATTTAATTCTAAATTTCCACCTACAGAATTTATTCCGGCAACCTTTCCACTTCGTACCGCATTTGTTCCAAGACTTGATGAAATGTTTCCTTCAGAAAAAAAGTATTTTATACCTGCACAGTCACCACAAGCATATATATCTCTTATAGAGGTTTTCATATTTGAATCTGTTTTTATTCCTTTGTTAATTTCAATTCCACAATCTCTAGCCAAATTAATATTTGGATGTGTTCCCGATGCCATGATTACAATATCTGTTTTTAATTTTGCGTCATCAATATTTATCCCTTGTACTTTATTTTTGCCAATTATATTAACACTATCTGTATATGTATTCAAGGTTATTCCTTTATCTTTCAAATATTCAATTATTAAATTGCTCATATCTGTGTCTATTTGTTGTCTTAGTGGCCTATTTTCCTTAGAAACTATGGTTACATCGAGTCCTCTCTTGTTTAAAGCGTATGCCATTTCAAGAGATATTCTACCAGATATACACCCTTTACAGCCAGCTTTGCATCCCCAACCATACGCATAAATAATTGCTTTTTTTGAAGTGTCTATTCGTTTAGATAAATCTTTGGCCCCATCTAAATCTCTTATAAAATAAACTCCTTTGGGATATTTATGTCCACTCTTATAAATGCATGATTTTGAGCCAGTTGAGATAATTAGAGAATCATATAGTATTTCAGAATTATTTTCAAGAATAATTTTTTTATCTTCTGTATTTATTTTTTGAACTTCTGTTTGTAGTAAGAGCTCAATTCTTTGTTTTTTGTAGAATTCTTTTGGGAAAATTAATAGATTTCCAAATTCTTTAATATCTCCAGATACTGCATATGGTAGCCCACACAAAGAATATTGTGGATAATTTTGTCTTTCAATTATTGTTATATCTGCATCTTTATCGTATTTTCTTGCTTGTAGAGCAGCTTCTGACCCTGATGCCCCTCCACCTATTATAACAAGTTTCATTTAACTCACACATTATGTTCTAAATATTATTTAAATATATCTTTATTTGAATATAAAAGCATGACAAAAAGAAAGATCAGCATATTTTTATCCAGTTTATCAGCCCTATTGTTACCACATTCATATCCTTCACTAATTATTAAATCATTTCTTATTTCAAATATTTTAAACTCCAATGTCCTTCAAAAATGGTAGGAAACATTTGCTTGATCACCAGTTGCAATGGCTACCTTCACACAATCACTATATGAATAAATATTCACAATACATTTATAAAACTTTGTCATATTAAGAAAATATATTTCAAATAGAAATTTAAAGAAGGTAAAATAATAAAGAATGGTGTTTGTATGGAATTAGGAACATATTTTTTTAAAGATGATTTATTTTACTCTAAAACTCATGAATGGGTAAAAATAGAAAAGGATATTTGTATTGTAGGTATAGATGATTATTCCCAAAGAGAAGTAGGAGAAATAGCATATATCGAATCTCCTGCAATAGGAAATAATGTAAAACAATTTCAGTTCCTATGTGAGATCGAATCAGTTAAAACTGTACTAGATATTTTTTCTCCTATTTCTGGAGAAGTAGTTGAAACCAATAAAGAAATTGAAAATTCTCCAGATCTTTTGAATACAGCTCCATATGATTCTTGGATATGTAAACTTAAACCTTTGAATCTTGATGAAAAAATTAATTTAATGAATGTAGAGGAGTACATCAAATATCTGAAAGAAATGATAAAAAAATAATTAAAAGAAATTTTTAGAGATTAACACTTTGTATATCCACAGCATCTGCAACTGGCGCATCCTTCAGAAAAAACCAATACTTCACCACACTCAGGACATTGAGTAGGCATACCGTTTCCAATATTCTCGTTAGAATTTATCGCCATATCCAATCTTTCTTGTTTGGTGTTTAGTTCTTTTTTGATGTATCTATCCAAAACTATGGCTATTGCATCTGCACATGAATGGACAGGTATGCCTTCGTCCCAAGTAGGCATTGGACACCTAATGTGCCTTAACTGTTCTATTATAGATTCAATTCCTATTCCAGATCTCAGTGCCAATGATATCAATCTTGCTATGGCTTCATTTTGACTAGCAGGGCACCCTCCAGACTTTCCCATCTGCATAAATATTTCACAGAGCCCGTATTCATCTTCATTTATTGTAACGTAAAGATTGCCGCATCCAGTCCTTATTTTTTCAGTGAATCCTTTAGTTACCTTCGGTCTTGGTCTAGGAGCCTTTAAAATAGCTGTTTCCTTTTTGTTTACTTTTCCAATGTTCAAAACTTGTTGATCTCTAGAACCGTCTCTATATATGGTAATCCCCTTAAGGCCACTTCTATATGCTAAAAGGTATGCTTCCATTACGTCATTTTCAGTTGCACTTGTTGGAAAATTAATAGTTTTTGAAACTGCGTTATCCGTATATTCTTGAAATGCTGCCTGAATTCTTATGTGCCACTCTGGAATAACATCATGAGCAGTTACGAATACTTTTTTAATATCCTCGGGTATTTCATCTATTTTTTTTAATGTTCCCTCTTTTGCGATTCTTTTCATTAGTTGCTCATTGTAAATTTTTCTCTCTTTGGAGATTTCTGCAAAAATAGGATTTATTTCTAATAATTCATCGTTATCCATAACGTTTCTAATATAAGATATTGCAAAGATAGGCTCTATACCACTTGAGCTGCCTGCAATTAAACTAATAGTTCCAGTTGGGGCTATAGTTGTCACGGTGGCATTTCGTAGTGGATCTTCCCCTCTTTCAAAAAATATACTTTTTTCAAAGTTAGGAAAAGGGCCTCTTTTTGAAGCAAGTTCTCTTGAAGCCGCTGTTGCTTCTTCTTTTATAAACTTCATTATTGTTTTTGCTATATCGACTGCAGAATCGGAGTTATAAGGTATATTAAGTTTAAGAAGCATATCTGCAAATCCCATAACTCCTAACCCTATTTTTCTATTGGCCTTTGTCATATCTTCAATTTGGGCCAAAGGATATCTATTGACATCGATAACATTGTCTAAAAAATGAACTGACTTTCTTACAACTTCTCCTAAATGATCAAAATCTATCTCATAAAAGTTATCATTTTTATTTAAAAATTTTGAAAGGTTTATAGAGCCTAAATTACAGGATTCATAAGGAAGCAAGGGTTGTTCTCCACACGGATTTGTGCTTTCAATTTCGCCTATGGCAGGTGTTGGATTTCCCCTATTCAATCTATCAATGAAAACTATTCCAGGTTCTCCATTTTTCCATGCCATATTTACTATTTTCTTAAAAACTTCCTTGGCATTTAATTCCCCTTCAATTATCCCAGTTCTAGGATTTAAAATATCATAGTTTTCACCGTTTTCAAAAGCTTCGATGAACTTATCTGTAATGGCAACAGATATATTAAAGTTGTTTAGTTTAGTATTTTCTTCTTTACATTTGATAAATTCTAAAATATCAGGGTGGTCAACTCTCAAAATGGCCATATTTGCGCCTCTTCTCGTGCCACCCTGTTTTATCGTTTCCGTGGCGGTATCAAATACAGTCATAAAAGAAACAGGGCCACTAGATATCCCTTTTGTTGTTAAAACTACATCATTTTTTGGCCTTAATTTTGAAA
>PWMA01000152.1 GCA_003558335.1 Candidatus Methanofastidiosia archaeon
TCCATTTACTTCTGTATTCACTTCCACATTTGGAGATGGCTTTAAGAATATCATGTAAAATGCCTTTATTATGGCAACAAATGTTGCTATGCTTAGTAATATTACAAGTATTCCAAGTTCAGGCGTTCCTGCCTCAGTTGCAGCTTGGATAAGTCTTAGTTCACTTTGGTAGGAGTTAAACGGTGGAACTCCTGATATTGCAAGAGTTGCCATTAACATTACTCCTCCCACTAGTGGAGCATTTTGTAATCCATTTCCGAGCTGATCCAGATTAGTTGTTTTAAATTTGTCATGTACATAACTTGCAATAAAGAATAGGATTGCCATACATATAACATCGTTAATTGCATGGAATATTCCTGAGGCTATACCAAAGGAGGTTCCTATTCCAAATCCTATTGCTACTAGACCTGCTTGGGATACTGCAACAAAAGACAAAAGCCTCCTAAGCTCTATTTGTTGCAACGCCATAACTGAGCCTATAACAACAGTGAATATGGCAAAGCCCAATATTACAGATTTTATAAGATCATATCCTGAAAATATTCTTAGTATAATTATAGCCATTGCTACTAATACAAATTTAGATTGAACCTGTAACAATGCAGAAACTTCAGGTTTAGCATTTTCATATATATTGGATTTTATTATATGAAATGGGAATAATCCTGCTTCATAAAGCCAGCCAAACAGCAAAAAGGCTCCAGCAGCCATTGCCATTGGATTGAAATTTCCTCCCATTTGCATAGCTTGAGTTAGATCTGTTATATTCAAAAGCCCATAAGTTCCCAATAAAAGAGCTATGCCTAAAAGTATCGAAACTCCAGAGGCTGTTCCAAAGACCATATACTTGAAAGCTGCTTTGAAAGATTTACCTTCTTGAACAGCCACCACTAATGCGGCTTGTGCTACAACTAAAATTTCAACGAAAACGAAGAAATTGAATATATCATCGGCAAGTATTATCGCGCTTGTTGCAGCCAAGCTTATGAATATCATTGCGATATAGACTCCGGAAATCATCTTTTTGTTTAGAATCATAAGCACGCTAAATGCTGTGATTACGCTCAAAACTAGCATCAGTATTCTCTGTAAAGATCCATAAGAATATACAATTCCCATATAGACTTCCGGTATCAGTATTTTAGTGAACTCAGAAATGCTTCCCCCCCTGAGGTGGCCACTGAAAAGATGTACTCCGAACAAAGTGATAATTGGCAAAATAACAAAGACTCCCAATGAAACAAGAGATATATATTTTACAGATTTGTCTCTTTGATGGAGAAAGTTTACCAATATCGCCATTATGAGTGGAAGTGCAACCATCATTGGGATTAACATACTATTGTCTAACATTTATTCAGCCTCCTCAAACATCTTTTGAACGCTCAAAGTATTGTATTTATTATACAAGACAATCGCTAGTGCCAACATGACTGCAAGTGTAGAGGCGCTAATAACTATGTTTGTTAAAACCAAGACAAACGGTAGAGGATATCCTGCAATGCTTGCAAATTCACCGAATTCTAACAAATTATAATAATCTGATGGTGTTGCTGTTTCATAGAAATAGTGCATTACCTCAGGGATAAAGCCGCCTGGCCTATAACCAATACCAACCAATACAAGATTCACACCATCTGCAATAAGATTAGCCCCTATTATCTTTTTTATTACATTGTCAACCATCAAAAGAGCCCACAATCCTATTACAAGCAATGCGCCTGCTGTCAGGAAAGAGCCTACCTGAAAGGGTTCCATTATTCATCCCTCCCTTGTGTAGTTTTATACAATGCAACTATGTAAAGACCTGGTAGCAGTGCAGCTCCCAAAATAGCTTGAACTAGAGCAACGTCAGTTGCAAGCAGAAAATGGAATATTGCTGCCAGCGAAAAGCTTTGAAACGTTAAGATAATAATACTTTTATACAGATTTTCCTGCACTATTGCCATTAAAGCTGACAAAGCTATCACGAACAATAAAACATAATCAAACATCGTCATCAGCCTCCATAAAGTCTGCCCATGCTATTGAATGAACTGCAAAGGGCATCAGTAAAAAGTGCACTAGGGCAGCCAATATTGCAACTGGATTTCCCAGGAACAGGATTACCAATATACATGCTGCATCCATGACACCCAGGATATGAAGTCTTGCATAAACTATATTCTGCCTCTGGCCAAATCTAAATAAACCTAAAGACACGCCGATAAGAGCTACTCCTGCGATAAGATAAAAATAAGGAAGTATTAGTTCCATTATAGAGTATATGTTCATTCTGCAATCCCTCCTCTAAAAAATCTTGATATTATCAATACCCCTATAGGCCCTAGTAAGAGTAGGTAGATTGCTATATCGGAAAAATAATAAATATCATACATCTTTCCTATAATCATGAAACCCGTTGCAACTCCAACCTCAGCAGTAGCAGCGCCTGCTAGAGAGTTACTTACCCCTCTAAAGGTGGTAACCCTAAGACCTGCTAGAATTACAAGACTAAGACCTATCAACATCACATAGACATAATAATCTTCTAGCTGGAGAAAATGTCCCACTACTAGAATTAAAGCTATAATCAAAAACATTATTGCAATATTCTTATTCATCTAATCCTCCACCATCTTTTTTATCCATCCCTCAAAAGGGATCACATCTTTCTGACTTCTAGGAGTTATTACTGCAACTAGCAATTTCTGCTTTTCTGGAAATACATCAATGGTCAAAGTTCCTGGAGTCAAAGTAATACTGTTGGCAAGAATAGACATAGAAACAGGTCTTTTCAGAACAGTATCAATTTCCATAACTTGTGGATCAATTCTACCTTTAATACAGTCAATGAAAACGTTACAACTTGACATAAATATGTAATACACCAAACCTATAAAATAGACAATACCCCACAATGGTCTTAGAGCCTTACTCATTTTTTACACCTTTAGGATTTTTATGTTAAGGTTTAATTAAAGTTTATAAATGTTTCGTCAATCGCTAATCGACGAATTTAAAATTAAAAAGATATAGTTAATTGAAAATATTTCTAATAAAAACCTTTAAATATAGTTTAAAAGCGTGTCTTAAGTATAGGTAGATGATCCTCTTGGAAATTGAAAAAAAGTGGCAAAAACGATGGGAAGATGAAAAAATATTTTATTCAGATCCGAAAAATATGAAAAAATATTTTGTTAACTTTCCATATCCTTATGTAAATGGCTACATGCATCTAGGCCATTCTTTTTCTCTTATGAGGGCAGAGGTCTTTGCAAGATACAAAAGAATGAGAGGATACAATGTCGTATTTCCTTTTGGGTTTCACGCCACAGGTACCCCAATAGTTGCTGCGGCAGAGAGGGTACGAGATGGTGAAAAATCCCAGATAGAAATTTTAGAAAAGATGGAGGTTCCAAAAGAGCTTATACCAAAATTTTCTGACCCTGAATTTTGGGTTAAGTATTTCCCTGAGGAATCGGTTAAGGATCTAAAAAGTCTAGGGCTTTGTGTTGACTGGCGAAGAAGTTTCATAACAACTTCCCTAAATCCTTACTACGACAAATTTATCAGATGGCAGTTCAACAAATTAAAGGAAAAGAACTTTGTTGTTAAGGGAGAGCATCCAATAACTTGGTGTCCAAAGTGTAACAATCCAATAGGAGACCATGCAAGACTTGAAGGAGAGGGAATAACTCCAGAAGAGGTAATATTGATCAAATTCATATTTGATGGCAAAGTATTGCCGGCTGTTACCTATAGAGCTGAAACAGTTTTTGGTGTAACAAATATGTGGTTAAATCCAGATGTCGGCTATGTTGAAGCTGAGGTTGAAGATGAAGTATGGATTTTATCGCCTGCTGCTGCAGAAAAATTAGGAAATCAAAAACACAATATAAATATTATTAGAGAGTTAAAAGCAGAAGAGCTTATTGGAAAATCCTGTGAAAATCCGATAACAAAGGACATCATTCCAATACTTCCCGCAACTTTTGTCTCACCTGAAATTGGTAGCGGAATTGTAATGTCTGTTCCTTCCCATGCCCCTTATGACTACATTGCATTAAAAGAGATAAAGAAGGATCCCAAAAAATACGGGACCACAGATGAAATTGTCAAAAATATAGAGCCGATTTCATTGATAAATATTGAAGGGTTTGGCAAAGACCCTGCAGTAGAGATTTCTGAGAGTATGGGGATAAATTCCCAAGATGATATAGAAAAACTTGAAGAAGCTACAAATACAATTTATAAAAAAGAGTTTCACCTAGGCACTTTAAATGAAAGAACAGGTAAATACAATGGCATCAAAGTTTCTGAAGTAAAAAAGATTATTATTACTGATTTTATTGACCAGGGTGCTGCATCGTTATTTTATGAGCTTCCAGGAAAGGTAGTTTGCAGATGTCTTTCTCAAGGAGTAGTTAAAATTGTTTCAGACCAATGGTTTTTAGCATACGGAAGTAAAGAGTGGAAGGATCTCGCCAAAA
>PWMA01000081.1 GCA_003558335.1 Candidatus Methanofastidiosia archaeon
AATGTATCAAATGTTGATCCA
Organism: Candidatus Methanofastidiosia archaeon; assembly: GCA_003558335.1. Lineage (GTDB taxonomy): Archaea > Methanobacteriota_B > Thermococci > Methanofastidiosales > Methanofastidiosaceae > Methanofastidiosum. The sequence continues at coordinate 22 of PWMA01000081.1, forward strand.
ACTGACACTGTAACAATAATTGTCCGAGGAACTGATGAAAAGGACGGCTGTTGGGATTTCTATGTTGATGGGCAATGTGGAAGCAAACCGTTAGAGTTTGAAATGAAATACAATACAAGTATTTCTCTTTGGCAACAAACAATATATCCTGATAATATATACCCGGAAATATATTTTGTTGATTCCGATGTAACATGGGAAAACGAACCTTTAGAAACAGACATTCGTAGATCTAACTACCACCTTTTTCATTTTAAAAACTCATTTGAAATGGACGCGAATATGTGCTTTTGGATAGAGTTAAATGCGGTGCCAGATAATGATCGTAATCCTGCTCCATTGATGGTGTATCTAGTTGGGCAGGGGCAAAATGCTTCTTATTTTGAGGGCGATGACGATTGGAGAGAAAAAGACAAAACAGAATTTGTAGGGAGTATACTAAGAACTCAACCTTTTCACCACAAGCATTCAGTTAATTCTTCCCATCATTTAATTCCTTTAAGCACCGATTCAGATAAAAAGATAAAAGGGCTTGATGTTACAGATGACTTTTGGATAATTTTATACCAAGACGGTGTTCCAGATAATAGAATCTGGGAATTGAGGTATCATGAGGATCAAGATTATAATTCATCGAAGTGGAAAGCTTGGTATACAGCTGAACTTACACCAGGAAATGTGTGGACAACGCCAGAATTTAAGGGAGGTAGTCCAGATGTCCACATCCATATAGCGAGAAGGGAATCAATCACAGACCAGGTAAGCGTTGACATTAACGCTACTAATGAACATGGATCTGATCAAAGAGACTATAATTTTACCTTTGCAGAACTTCCACCTCTTCCTCCCTCGCCCACTATTTTTACATCTCCAGATCCTGAAAAACATCCTTACTATAGTGGGGATATAAATATATCGTGGTTAGAAGCGACAGACCCTAATAATGATCCATTGACTTATACAATAGTATTATCTGGGGATGAGATTTCTGAACCTATGGAATTGTATAATGGGTCAGAACTTTCTTTTGATAATTGGGATAGCACTGATGTTCCAGATGGAATATATGATTTAAATCTTACAGTTTGCAATACAGAACCTTTGTGTGTAACAACTAAGTTAAGCGATCAGTATAATGTTAGTTTTGTTATATTAAATAATCCAGGCGACCTCGAATCAGAAATATCTGCAACCCCAGATACAGTATTAGTGGGCGATACAATTGATGTTAATATGACTGTTAAAAATGAAGGTGGCGAAGAGGTAAAGAATGTCTCACCCTCAACATTAACAATAACAGGTACAGGGAATGCAAGCTTTACCTCAGGCCCAGACCCTGCAGATGCAAACCTATCTGCAGGTGAAGAGGTAACATTCACATGGACATATAAAGCAGATTCAGTAGGCACAGTAACATTTGAAGGCAATGCCAGTGGAACAGGCGCCCTTTCAGGCAACACTTTCACATCTCCCTTAACTACTTCAAACGAAGTGACTATCTTAAGTGAGCTTGCTCTTACGTCCGAAATATTTGCAACACCTGCCACTGTAGAAAAAGGGGATATAATAACTGTCACAAAGACTGTTAAAAACACAGGCGGAGAAAATGCAATTGATGTAAATCCCTCTGAACTAATACTAAATAATCCCGGTTTAGCTTCTATTGTGGAAGGCCCAACCCCTTTAACTCATGGCATACCTGCTGGAGAGAGCAGGACATTCACATGGACATATAAATCAAATTTACCAGGTATAGTTAATTTCACAGGAAGTGTAATTGGAACAGGCGAACAATCTGGAGATGAAGTTTCATCCATAGCAACATCAAATCCTGTTAGAATAATTCAAAGAGACAAACCACTGCCTGAAAACATTCTTTTCCCTAGCTTGAGGCTAGTTGAATTAGAAATAGATGATACCGGAGAAATAATTATCATAGACGAAACTAAATTTCATTTAATAGAACTCTCACCAGGTAAAAATACCTTAGTGGCCAAAGTTCATAACCCTGGATTTTTAACCCAGATAGATGTAAGAATAGAATTTGAAGACTTACCACAAGGGATATCTGTTAGCATAGAAGGGCAGAATCAGAAAATTAGGGCAAACCGTTTTGGAGAATATATGGTAACAATTGATGTGTCGCCCGATATACCTATTGGCGAATACAATATTAGAATTAGAACATCCGCTAGAAGAGGAAGTGCAAGCAGAGCAGATGTAAAATTAATAATTAACTAATTGTTTTTTTTTAAAAAGAGAATATTATAAAAATAAATTTAAACATTTCTTTCTATTCTTTTTATTAGCTCTTCTTTAGGTACGAATCCAATTATTGTATCAAATATCTTACCATCTCTAAAAATAGCAATTGTTGGTATACTTCTAATTCCATACCTTTGAGCTACAGACATACTTTTATCAACATCCAGTTTACCAATTTTCCACTCTGGATGCTCTTTTGCAACTTCTTCAATAATTGGGGCAATCATTTGACATGGCCCACACCAAGCTGCCCAAAAATCAACAACTACAGGTTTGTTACTATTTATTACTTCCTGTTCAAAATTTGCATCTGTTATTTGAATTATATTACTTCCCATTTAATTCACCTAACTGTAAAAGAAAAATAACCACTTAAAAATCTTTTGTTTGATATTTTTTCATAGTATTATTCAAGAGATTTAATGGAGTCCTGAAGTTCTTGATACCATTCTTCAATGTTTGACAGAACTCTTTTTTTAAGTTCTTCTCGTGGCAATGATTTATAAATAAAATATCTTCCTCTTTTTCCTTGCACACAACATTTAGATTCTCTGAATATAAGCTCTTTCTCCAACAAATTCTTTAGAGATTTTTGAATAGTTGTTCTGTCTTTTTTTAAGAGATTTTGAATATCTTTCACCTTCATTCCTTCTTCTGGAAGACTCAATATGATCTCTACCTCAAGATCAGTTATATCAAAGGCGCACTTTAGTATTTTTTTTAGCTCTTTGCTGCTTTTTATAGAAGGTATGGTTTCCATAGGATCACTAACACATAGAACAACATATATCTTTTAAAGCCACATTTCCTTGATTTTTTATAAGTTTAATCATATTTTTTGAGGGATATGCAATGTTATCGAATAGCAAAGCTGATTCGTCAAGCTCTTTTACCCTTGGTCTCATACAACCCAGAGATAATATTTCTTTAGGAAAGGATTTTCTTGCATAAACAAAGAAATCTTTTATGCCTTTAAAATCATAATCAACTATGTATTTTTTCTGAATCTCATTTTTTATTAGTACCAGGAGTGTTATTGACTTAATTGGATACTTTTTCAAAATTTTAATGGCATTATACTCTCCTACTATTTTTCCTCTATCAAGTCCCACACATATGTGAGGAATTACATTTACATCTTCCTCTATTAAAAATCTTAAAGTATTTTCATAATCTATAACCTTGAAAGGCATATTCAGTATTTTTTTTATAGTATCATTACTTCCTACAAAATCAACTGATACCAAATCTACTTTGCTTTTCTTAATTTTTTTTGCATCTTTTCTTTTTAGTAATCCAGAATGAAGATTCAATAAAAGATTGGTATTTTTTTTTATTTCTCTAATTATCGAGTAATCGATTGGAACCTTTCCAGATTTATCTAATCCTCCACTAATTAGTATTCCTTTTGCACCTTTATTCTCCAACTCTAATGCTTTTTCATAAAGATCTTCTTGTTTTACATAACTCATAAATCTTAAATATTTGCGATTGCAATGAATACAAGAAAAATAGCATTCTTCTCCAGTTATTGAAATACTAGGAAATGAAATTTTTGAAGGGTAACATATGAACTTACATTTCATTTATCGCCCTCTTAAAAATTTCCATTAAGTCTTCCTTTTCTATGCCATATGTCTTGATATTAGTTGAAAAAAAGTCTTCAATGATAGAAAAAGTCTCAGCTAAACTTTTGCCTTCTAGAGATTTTTCTAAATCTTGGAGATTTTCTTCTGGAAAAATAAAAAAATCTCCGTATATACAAACATTTGAAAATCTATATTTTTGATATTCAAATGAAACACCTATTAGCTTTCCCCCTTTCTTTTTATATTCAAAAAGAATCATTTTTTTCTACCATCTTTATATAAAACTCTACATTTAAATAATATAAAAAATACTATGTTACTTTTATATATATGTTTTTAAATTTATAATTTAAGGATATTATGGCAAATAGTATATCTTTGAGACTCAATGATTACTACCTTTGGAAAAGGTATCCAACTTATTCTGAATTTCCTTGGGATAGAAAATATGTTAATGTCGAATTCTTAGAATATGAAAAGAAAAGAATTAATAAACTAGAAAAATGGCTTAAAGATTTTAATAGATCCGAATATGGAACACTTCTAGAAGAAGTTTCATTTTATGTTGTCCCATTAAAAATAGATTCTTCTTGGAATGTGGCCACTGAATCTCAAACTAATAGTAGATTAATAGGCCTTTCTGCACTTTTTAATACCCCCATAGCAGTAAGTATAGGGTTAATCCCATTTGAAAAAGATGCCCCTGAAGAGTATGCCCTAATTAATATAACAAAATCAAAAAAATTATATGTTTATAACGCTAAATTGAAAAAAAGCGAATCCGCCATTTTAATCGAGGACTGGGAAGAGCTTCCGTCTGACTCAGTTTATTTAGATGTCCCTTATGAAAAGAGATTAATTGAAAATCTATTCGCTGAAAATTTGCCGTTGGACAAAGAAATATCGAGATCCTTCCAAGCTCCCCTCTTAAGTGCCCCTTATGATGGAAACTTAGGCGGCATATCCTTGTCTTCTCTTTCTTGGAATTCAAAACTTGCAACTGAATTGATGAAGATTATCCAATTAATGACTCCTCCTGAGTATAGAGACATTTCCCCTCCAAAAAAGACAATCAACGGAATAAGTTTTTATTCAAATGATATTGGCTATAAAATTGCAGAAAGACCAAGACCAGGCAGAGATATAATTTCTAATATTTATTCTGAAAATTATACTAAATTGCATCATTCTCTTAAAGAAAGAAATAACTTCGAAGGAGAATACTCATTATTTTCTTCAATAAAGATCAATGAAGGAAATAGAAAACAAAGGATTCTTGAAACATTTAGAAACTTTACCAAAACAGAAATTACTCTCTCAGATATTGACCAATTATTATCTGAAGAGGATATGTATGTTAGGCCTCTGATAAATTCAATAGACGAGAACTTATGGATTCAGATTGCATATGCTCATCAAAATAATCCTTCTGAAGGAAAAAAATATGAAAAAGAATACTTGGAACTTATTGATCTACTGTCCAAAGATTTCAATATTTTGTTAGATGACAAAATAAAACAAGAGAAAACTAGAGAGTTTGTTGTTCGTTCTATGATCAGTAAAACAGGATACAATCTAAAAAGATTGGCACAGTCATTTGCAAGAGCTAACGATGAAAAAGAGATAAGAGATAAATTTCTAAAAGATTCAAGAAAAATAATTCTTGATAACTTTGAAAGATTGTTAAATGAACCATCCATCAAAAAGCAAATAGATTCTATAAAGGACTATGAATCTAATGAAAGGTATAATGTTGTTCAGGCAACTCTAATTAACAACCCCAATTTAACTATAACTGAAATATATCGTGAAGTAGAATCAACTGGATTGTTTAAAGATGAGTATGACTTACAGAATTTACTAGATTGGATGTATAAAAAGGGACAAATAATTAGAGATTCGAAGAATCGTTATTCTTTTATTTTCTTTTGATATATAGCTCGACATCAAATCTTATTTCCAATAAAAACACTTAAATACCTGTTTTATAAAGACTCAATCCCGGTGGTGCATTGTCAAAATTACTACTTAAAAAACTTGAATACTTTAATGAAAAAACATTAGTAATATCAATCGATGGCAGCATCTTTAAAGGGAGATTAGTTGATTTCGACGAAGACGTACTTTGTCTTGTTGATGTGACTGATATCAGTGGTTCTTCAGGTAAAGAACTTGTTGTAAGTCTTAGCAATGTAGTCTGGATAATATTGGCTGATGAAAGTAAACAGAAAAAAGATTAACACACCATAACACTTATAAATCCTATATTATACTGCCAATACAGCAGAAATTGCATTAAAAGATGTTACGAGTTACAGACGGGGATAAAGTGAAAGCGACTTTATTCCTCAATTCTTGACTAATAATCAATAATTGAATTTGGAGATTTGGGCGTTAGGCTCGATACTCTTTATTAAAAGCCGGAGGCTTAAAAATGGGTGGTAGTGGAAGAAATAAAAAACCCCGTAGTGGTTCCTTGGGATACAGCCCTAGAAAAAGGGCATCAAAGATAGTGCCAACTTTAAATACTTGGCCAGAGGTGGATGATGTTAAGATCTTAGACTTTCCCGGCTATAAAGTAGGGATGTCCCATATTTTAAGAATAGATGATAGAAGGTTTACTCTTACAAAAGGAAAAGAAATGGTGATACCTGTAACTTTAATAGAAACTCCTCCAGTCTACGTTTGTGGAGTCAGGGCATATAAGAATACTCCTTATGGATTTAAGACTGTTACCGAGGTATGGGCCGAAGGTCCAAAAGAACTTTCAAGATTAAAGACCGTTTCCAAAAAACCTGAAAAAAACCTTTCTAAAATTCAATCACTTATAGAAGAAGGCAATGTGGACGAGTTAAGAGCAATTATTTGTACTCAGCCTAAAGTTATCAATTTAAAAAAGAAACCAGAAGTTATGGAAAGTAGCATCGGTGGAAAAGATGTTAATGCTAAATTAGAATACCTCAAGAGTATTTTTGGAAAGGAATTAAAGGTTAAAGATGTTTTAGATGAAGGGGAATTTGTCGATGTTATTTCAGTTACAAAAGGCAAAGGGTTCCAAGGAGTAGTTAAGAGATGGGGAGTAAAAATACAGCACAGAAAAAGTAATGATGCTAGAAGACACGTGGGTTCTATAGGCCCATGGCATCCTCCAAAAGTTATGTGGACTGTACCTTTTGCTGGACAGATGGGATTCCAAAAGAGAACTGAGCTGAACAAAAGAATATTTAGAATATCTAATCCAAAAGACGTTAATATTACTCCCAAAGAAGGATTTAAACATTATGGAGTCTTAAAATCTGATTATACTATGGTAAAAGGTAGTGTACCAGGGCCCACAAAGAGAATAATAAGGCTTCGAAAATCCATAAGAGTTCCAGAGAGGAGAACCGGTGGAGTTCCAGAAATTACTTACATATACAAAGCTTCTACAGGGGAGGCCTAAACAATGAAATCCAATGTATATTCAATAACTGGAAAGAAGTTAAAATCGATAGAACTTCCTTCAGTATTTGCTCATGAATACAGACCTGACTTAATAAAAAGAGCTGTATTAGCTTCTATAACTCATAGAATACAACCTTGGGGCGTCAGTCCAATTGCAGGAAGAATGACTTCCGCGCACCCTAGAAGAAAAAATCTTGGAATATCAAGGGTGCCCAGAATGAAATCTGGTCCAAGAAGAGCCGCCTTTGCACCACTTGTTGTTGGAGGAATTGTAGCACACCCTCCAAAACCTTGGAAAGTTATCAGTGAAAAGATAAACAACAAAGAAAGAACCGTTGCAATTAAATCAGCTATTTCGATAACAGGTAATAAGGAAATGGTAATGTCCAGAGGTCACAAATTTTTAGATAATGTAGAATTCCCAATAATAGTTGAAAATAAGATTCAAACAGTAAAAAAGACAAAAGACACGAGAGAAATATTCAAGAATCTTGGCATTTGGGACGATATAATCAGATCTAAATCTAAAACAATAAGGGCTGGAAAAGGAAAGATGCGAGGGAGAAAATATAAGAAAAAAGTAGGCCCATTAATAGTTATTGGAAAAGATGCAGGTATAATAAAGGCAGCTAGAAATCATCCTGGAGTAGATATTGTGATGGTTGATAAGTTAAGCGCTGAACACCTTGCCCCTGGTACTCATGCAGGAAGGCTCACATTATGGACGGAAGATGCTATAAAGTATCTTTCTAAAAATGAGGTGCTCAAATGAAGAATCCACATGATGTTATTGTTCATCCGCTTATCACAGAAAAAACTGTGTCTGCTATGGAGAGGTATAATGTATTGACTTTTATAGTTACTATGGGCAGTAATAAACAGGATATATTCAACGCTGTAGAATCGCTATACGAAGTTGAAGTGGAAAAAGTCAGCACTACAGTTTTGTCTTCAGGGAAGAAAAAGGCATATGTTAAGCTAAGAGAAGAGTATCCTGCTGATGAAGTAGCAACTAAAATAGGTGTATTTTAAGGTGATATGAGTGGGTAAAAGAATAATTTCACAGAGAAGAGGAAGAGGATCTAAAACATACAAAGCCCCTTCTCATAGGTACAAAGGTAAGGTAAAACACAGAATTTACGATAGTCAGGAGAGAGGCGGTGTCACAAAGGGTGTTGTTAGAGAATTATTTAATGACCCTGGGAGGACTTCACCTGTGGCAAAGATCGTTTTTGAAACTAAAGAAGAAAAATTATTTCTTGTACCTGAAGGAATTAGAATTGGCAGCGATGTTTCTACAGGTAACATGGCAGAAGTTCAAATAGGTAATACTCTTCCATTGAAAAATGTTCCAGAAGGAACTTATATTTATAATATAGAATCTAAACCAGGAGACGGCGGTAAATTTGTTAGATCTTCTGGCACCTATGCCACTGTAATTGCCCATGATAACAAAAAAACAGTGATACAGTTTCCTTCAGGTGTAATGAAAACTTTGAATAAGGACTGTAGATGTACAATTGGTGTTGTTGCTGGAGGGGGAAGAAAAGAAAAGCCTTTAGTTAAAGCAGGAAATAAATATCATAAACTTAGGAGTAAAGCCACACTTTATCCGAAAGTCAGAGGAGTAGCAATGAATCATCATGATCACCCATTTGGTGGTGGTAACCACAAGCATACAGGCAAAGGAACAACTTCTTCAAGAAATGCATCACCTGGTAGAAAAGTTGGCCATATAGCTGCAAAAAGAACAGGTAGGAGGCGTTAAGCTTGGCCAAGAAAGAATTTAGTTTCATGGGTAACTCTCTTGAACAGATGGAGAAAATGTCTATGGAAAAGTTGATTGAACTTTTACCATCAAGACAAAGAAGATCTCTAAAGAGAGGTCTTCCTTTAAGACAGAAAAAATTACTTAAAAATATTAGAGATTCAAAAAAAGAAATGGAAGCTGGAAAAAAGAATGCAGTAAAGACGCACTGTCGTGATATGATAGTACTTCCTGAAATGATTGGAGTCACTTTAGGAGTCTACAATGGTAAAGAATTCATTGCTGTAGAAATAACTCCTGAAATGGTTGGACACTATTTAGGGGAATTTGCACCTTCTAGAAGAAGGGTATCACACGGAGCTCCTGGTGTGGGATCTACAAAGTCTTCCCAATATGTACCATTGAGGTGATCATGTGCCCTATTCGAAAACAGATACAGACGAAACTAAAACTGCAAAAGTTTATGGCAAAAATATAGACATGTCTCCTAAACATAGTAGGGAAATATGCAATACGATAAAAGGCATGAAGATAGAACGAGCAATAGATTTACTGGAAAGTACAACCAAATTAGAAACTCCCATACCTTTCAGAAGATATTACAAAAAAATAGGCCATAAAAAAGGACTTTCAAAATGGTTTGCTGGAAGATATCCAGTAAAAGCATCAAAAAATATCATAAAACTTCTAAAAGAAGTTGAATCAAACGCAGAATATAAGGGATTAAACACTACAAAATTGAGGATAATTCATGCTTCTGCCTACAAAGGCAGAGTAATTCCGGCATTTATGCCAAGAGCTTTTGGAAGAGCTTCCCCAAAAAATCATGAACTCACAAACGTTGAGATAATTGTGGAGGAGAGGTAATGGCCATTGAGAGAAAATTCATAGATGAAAGCGTTTCCAACTTAACAATTGACGAATTCCTTGGAAACTCCTTAAGAAGAGCGGGATATGCAGGGATGGATATTAAGAGGAATCCTCTTGGAACTAGAGTTACAGTTTTTGTCCAGAAGCCTGGAATCGTCATAGGAAAAAGGGGAAGAGCTATTAAAGATCTAACAGAACAACTTGAAACACATCCATTTAATCTTGAAAATCCTCAGATAGAAGTCCAACAAATTGAAAATCCTGATCTTAATGCCGATGTAATGGCATTCCAACTTGCTAGCGCTATAGAAAGGGGCGAACATTACAGAAGGGCAGCTTACAATTATCTTAGAAGGATTATGAGATCTGGGGCAAAAGGGGCTGAAATTAAAATTTCAGGTAAACTTAGTGGAGAAAGAGGACGTTCAATGAGATTTGCTGATGGATATCTAAAAAAATGCGGTGATCCTGCTATTGAACAGGTAAGAGTTGGATATGCTCCTGCAAAAAAGAAACTAGGCACAATTGGAATTGTAATCAAAATAATGCCTCAAGATATATCGCTCCCAGATGAAATAAAGATGAAGTCATAGGTGTTGAATGATGGCTATATATAAAGTAGATGATATAAGAGATCTTTCAATTGAAGAAATAGAAAACAACATAGACGAACTAAAAAGCGAACTTTCAAAAGAAAGATCTTTACTTGCTACTGGTAGTGCACCAGAAAATCCTGGAAGAATAAGAGAACTTAGAAGGACAATAGCAAGATTGAAAACAATAAAGGGTGAGAAGGAGAAACAAAATGAGTGAGATTTGCGCAGTTTGTGGCCTTCCTAACGATCTTTGTGTTTGCGAAGAAATCGCTAGAGAAGAGCAACAAATACGAATTTTCACCGAAAGAAGAAGATTTGGAAAACTTATGACGGTCGTTGATGGGATTGATTCCTCGAATATCGATATCAAGGACCTTTGTACAAAACTAAAGACAAAATGTGCGTGTGGAGGAACTTCAAAAGATGGGAAGATAGAACTTCAAGGAGATCATAAGAAAAAAGTTAAGAAAATACTAGTTGACCTTGGATTTAGTAAAAACATGATTGTAGTTTCATGAAGCATATAGCTATCTTAGGAAAAAAAGTTGAGATAATCCAAAGCTCAAACAGATATGATGTTGGAATCAAAGGAATAGTAATTGAGGATACAAAAAATACTATAAAAGTAAGAACAGAAAATAAAGTAAAAATATTGCCAAAAAAGAATATAACCCTCATAATTAATGATAAAAAAATTGATGGTAATCTACTCATAGGAAAGGAAGAAGAAAGAATCAAGAGGATGTGATGTGATGATCGGCATCGATGTAAAAGAGCCTAAAAAAAATTGCAATAATGAAAAATGTCCATTTCACGGGAATTTACCTGTCAGGGGAAAATTGATGGAAGGCATAGTTGTTAGTGACAAGATGCATAACACTATAGTCGTTAAGAAAGATTTTATGAAGAAACTTGATAAGTTTGAGAGGTTTGAAAAAAGAAGCATGAAAATTTCAGCCCATATACCTGATTGCATGGCTGCCAAAACAGGCGATACCGTGAAAATAATGGAGTGCAGACCATTAAGTAAGACGAAGCAGTTTGTTGTAGTTGAGGTGATCTAATGGCAAAAGGTGCAGGAGCTACTCGAGGAAGATCTACTGTAAGACCAGGTAGATTTCATACAACTGGAACGCGACTGATATGTGCCGATAACACAGGTGCAAAAGAGCTTGAAATTGTAGCAGTAATTAACTACAAAGGTGTTTCAAGAAGGTACCCAAAAGCTGGCATTGGGGACATGGTAATGGTATCTGTAAAAAAAGGAAGGCCTGATGTGAAAAAGAAAATATTGCCTGCAGTCATAGTTAGGCAGAGAAAAGAATACAAGAGAATAGACGGTACAAGAATTAAATTTGAAGATAACGCAGCCATCATAACTGGCGAAGATGGCGTTCCTAAAGGCTCTGAAGTAAGGGGCCCTGTTGCTAAAGAAGCCGTTGAAAAATGGGTTAGAATTGGCAATGTTTCAAGTATTATAGTTTAGAGGGTGATTAATATAATGAAAAAATATTCAGAAAAACCATCAAAACAACGAAAAAGACATTTTAATGCACCACTTCACAAAAAACATAGTTTGGTGTCTTCTCATATAGCTCCAACTCTTAGAGGTAAGATAAATTCAAGATCATTGCCACTAAGAAAAGGTGATAAAGTTAGAGTAATGAGGGGGGATTTCAAAGATCATGAAGGTGAAATAACAAAAGTGGACTTGAAAGCAATTAAGGTGTACGTAGAGGGTGCAAATATAGAAAAGACTGATGGAACCAAAGTTCAGTATCCTATACATCCCTCAAACTTAGAGATTATTGACATTGACAGAAAAGATGATATGAGGGATAGAGCTATTAAAAGAAAGGGAGAATAAGGTGGTAAAGTGGCGAGAAAAGGACAGAGGAAATCATTAAAAAGATTATTTGCTCCAAAAAATTGGAGAATTGAGAGAAAAGTTAAGGAATGGACTGTAAAACCTATCCCAGGACCTCATTCAAAGGAGGTTTCAATCCCAGTTACAATCTTACTTAGAGATTATCTTGGTTATGCAACAAATAGAAAAGAGGTTAATTTCATCTTAAACAATGGAAATGTCCTTGTAAATGGTAGGCCAGTTAAAGATTCTAGCTTTCCTGTAGGGATTATGGACGTTATAGAAATTCCTAAAACGAAAGAATATTTCAGAGTATTATTCGATAATAAAGGATCTATAAATCTTCTTAAAATTGATAAATCTGAAAAAAATACTAAGTTATGTAAATTGATTAATAAAAAAGTGATTAAAGGAAACAAACTTCAACTAAATCTTCACGATGGAACAAACTTATTGTCAGATGAAAAGTATTCAACATCTTCAACTCTGGTAATGAATGTTCCCGATATGAAGGTTGTAGATTCGCTTGAATTTAAAGAAGGTTATATTGGATTGGTTATTAAAGGTAAAAACGTTTCAAAGATAGGTAAGATTTCAAAGATAACTCCATTTGGAATATATAAAGACGCAGTATTATTAGAATCAGGAGATGACAAGTTCCAAACATTAAAAGATTATGTGCTTGTTGTTGGCAAAGATTCTCCCATAATAAAACTTGAGTGAGGCTTGCAAAAATGGAAGATATACAAAAAAATTGGGAAAATCCTATGAAAAAACCATACCTGTCAAAAGTAACGGTCAATATTGGTGTTGGTGAATCAGGAGAGCCTCTAGAAAAAGCTAAGTCTCTCCTTGAATTTCTTACTGGACAGGCACCTATTAGGAATATTGCCAAACAAACCAATAAAGACTTTGCTATTCGAAAAAGTGAACCTATTGCAGTTTCTGTTACACTAAGAAAGGAAAAAGCCATCAAATTCCTTATGAGAGCGTTGGAAGCCGTTGATTTTAATATAAAAGAAAGAAGTTTTGATAATCAAGGTAATTTCTCTTTTGGCATAAAGGAACACATTGATCTTCCTGATGTCCAATATGATCCAGATGTTGGTATATTTGGAATGGACGTTTGTGTTAATCTTCAAAAGAGAGGATTTAGAGTTAAAGAGAGAAGAATTAAAAAGAGCAACATAGCCAGAAAACATCAGTTGACAAAAGAAGAGGGGATACTGTTCGCTAAACAAGAGTTTGGGGTGAGCATAATATGAATAAAAAATTTGGAATAGGCTCAAGAACATGTAGGAGATGTGGCACCCATCGTGCAGTCATCCGTAGATATGATCTTATGGTCTGCAGACGTTGCTTTAGAGAAGTTGCTAAAAAAATTGGTTTCAAAAAATATCATTAGGTGATTGAAAAATGAAGATAGATCCTTTGGCCGATGCACTTTCAAATATTTATAATTATGAAAATGCGAGAAAACCCGAATGCACCATACCTGCATCAAAACTTATGGGAAATGTCTTAAGAATTATGCAGAAATGGGAATATATAGGGGCATTTGAATTTATAGATGATGGTAAAAACGGCCTATTCAAACTTGAATTAATGGGGGCAATTAATAATTGTGGAGTCATAAAACCAAGAACCCCTGTGAAGAACTATGAACTCGAAGATTGGGAAGCTAGATACTTACCTGCAAAAGAGTTTGGAATATTGATTATGACAACTACAAATGGGGTAATGTCACATAAGAAGGCCAAAGAGCAGAATATTGGAGGCATTCTGTTAGCTTATGTTTATTAGGTGATGTTATGGTACAGCATGTAGAATGGTTAATCGATATCCCTGAATCTGTAAATGTTTCAATAGACGGGGCAAAAATTGGTGTAGAAGGGCCAAAAGGTAAGTTGGAGAGAGATTTTCACCTACACAACATTAAAATTGAAAAGATAGATAAAGATAAAACTATAAGGGTTTTTGCACCACATGCGTACAAGAAAGAAAAAGCCACGATGGGTACTGTTAGTTCCCACCTAAGAAATATGATAAAAGGTGTTTCAGAAGGCTTTGAATACAAAATGAAAATTATATATGCACATTTTCCAATGAATGTCAAATTAGATGGTAAGAAACTCGTTATTTCAAATTTCATTGGAGAGAAAAGTCCTAGAAAAGCAAACATTGTCGGTGATGTAGAGGTAAAAGTTTCCGGAGAGTTTGTCACAATAAATGGAATTAACAAAGAAGAAGTAGGCCAAACTGCAGCTAACATAGAACTTGCTACGAGAGTAAGAAGAAGGGATACTAGAGTATTTCAAGATGGTATCTACTTATTTGAAAAGGACGGAGATCCAGTATAGGTGAGATGAAATGAATTCACGATTATTGAAAGTTAGAAAAAAGCTTAATAGCAAAAGGCCAAAATTCCTTAGAACTGAAACGTGGAAAAAGAAATCCTTCCAAAATAACCCTAAATGGAGAAAACCAAGAGGGAAGGATAATAAAATGAGATTGAAAAGAAGTGGAAAGCAACCAATGGTTTCTGTTGGTTATAGAGGGCCAAAAGAAGTTAGAGGTAATCATCCTTCAGGGTTGAAAGAAGTTATGGTTGCAAATCCAGCACAACTAGAAGGTCTTGAAAATGTTATAATAAGGATTAATAGAACGGTGGGCAACAAAAAGAAAATTGAAATAGTTAAAAAAGCCGTCAAATCTAATCTTAAAATAGCAAATCCCTCTTTAGATTATGTAAAAGTTACATCTGTTGAGGAATTTGACAATATAGAATCGATTAAAAATCATGTTCAGAAATTGTTAATTCCATTTACTATTGATAGCGAGATAAGATCTGATATAATTAAAAAAGCTGAAAACGCTGGCATAACAGTGGAGGAATGAGCACATGGATCTAAAAGTTCAAAAAAGACTTGCAGCACAATTATTAAAATGCGGAGAAGGCAGAGTGTGGTTTGATAGCAATAGCTCTTCAGAAATATCTATGGCAATTACAAGGGAAGATGTTAGAAAATTAATAGATAGTGGAAAGATTAAGAAAAAACAGGAAGTCGGAATCTCAAGACACAGGGCGAGAGAGAGGCACATTAAGAGAAAGAAAGGAAGGATGAGTGGATTTGGTTCCAGAAAAGGAAAAGCCACTGCAAGATATCCTAAGAAGAGAAGATGGATTAACACAATAAGGCCCTTGAGAAGGACTTTGTTTGAACTAAGGGAATCTAAAAAAATTGATAAAATGTCTTATAGGAAACTATATAGGATGGCAAAAGGTGGAGCATTTAGAAGTGTTTCTTATATGACCAATTACATAAAAGATCACGGCCTTATGTCTGAAAAGAGGAAGAGGTGAAACTATGTCAACAGGACCGAGATCAAGAGTACCTTTTAAAAGAAGAAGAGATGGTAAGACTAACTATAAAAGAAGACTAGCATTAGTAAAATCTGGAAAGCATAGGGTCGTAATTAGGAAATCGCTAAATAATATGCTAATTCAAATTATAAGTTCTACATATGAAGGAGATATGACAATTGCAACTACTGCTTCAAAGGAATTAAGAGATATGGGGTGGAACTTCCATTGTGGTAATACGCCTGCTGCATACCTTACTGGATACCTTTGCGGAAAAAAAGCAAAAAAAATTGCAGATGAATTTGTACTTGATATAGGTCTTCAGAGGTCAATTAAAGGTGGAAGAAACTATGCAGCACTGAAAGGTTTTATCGATGCTGGATGTAAAGTTAATGCAGATGAAAATATATTTCCTCCTGAAGAAAAATTAAAAGGTGAAATTATATCTTCATACTATGGAGAACTTGATGATTCTCAAAAAGAGAAGATATTTTCAAATTACTTGAAAAATAATACAGATCCTTCAAAGATGCCAGGGATTTTTGAAGAAGTTAAGTCTAAAATAGACAAATTATGAGGTGCATGCTAATGCCAAGAAAGAAAAAGGAGATCATTGAAGAACCTGCAGAAGAGGTTAAGGAAGAGACTCCAGAAACTACTGAAGATAAAGAGATCATTGAAGAACCTGCAGAAGAGGTTAAGGAAGAGACTCCAGAAACTACTGAAG
>PWMA01000030.1 GCA_003558335.1 Candidatus Methanofastidiosia archaeon
AACAACTGTGGCTGCTTTATGCCTTGTTACCCCCATTTCATCTGTTACATATGCCACTACGACTTCAAGCAATGAAATTGCAGAAGTTAAAGCAGCTATAAACAGAAGCAAGAAGAACAATGCAGACCATATCTGACCTCCCGCCATCTGTGCAAATACTGCTGGCAATGTTATGAATGTAAGTCCTGGTCCTGCAGCAGGCTCAAAACCCAAAGCGAAAACTGCTGGAAATATGGCAAATCCTGCTAAAAATGCAATTAGTACGTCAAGGCCTGTAACTGTTAAAGCAGATTGTGGCAATGAAACTTTTTTAGAAAGATAGCTTCCATAGGTAATCAATGCACCCATTCCTAAAGAAAGCGAAAAGAAAGCTTGTCCGAGTGCCGCTAATAATGTTTGGCTAGTTATAGCTGAAAAGTCTGGACTTAGGTAAAATCTTAATCCATCCGCCGCTCCAGGTAAAGTAACGGCTCTGAATATAAGTAGCAATAAAAGCAGTAAAAGCGTGGGCATTAAAATTCTACATGAGGTTTCAATTCCTTTTCCAACACCTTTGTATATGACAAATATTGTAACTGCCATAAAGATAGCATGGAACAAGATTGACTGAGGACCGTTTCCAATAAATCCAAGGAAATAGTCTAAAGTGTTTGTATCCGGACTTATCAGTCCAGTGAATGAACTAATAAAGTATCTTATCGTCCATCCTGCAATTACAGAATAGAATGAAAGTATGATAAAGCCTGCAGCTACTCCCATCCATCCTACAATAGGCCATGCCCCACCTTTAAGCTTCTGAAATGCTCCAACAGGATTACGCTCTGTTGCTCTGCCTATTACAAACTCGGCGATCATTACTGAAATTCCAATGGTAAATACTAATAGCAAATATACTAATACAAATGCAGCGCCACCTTGTGTACCCGTAAGGTATGGAAAACGCCATATGTTTCCGAGTCCTACTGCTGAACCAGCAGCGGCTAGCCAAAATCCTGTTTTAGTAGCCCATTTTTCTCTTTCCATAATTATACCTCCTTTTTTGTCTGATATACCAAGTTTTAATTAGTTTATCAAGACATTGTCTAAATTTTTATTAACTAGTATATAAATTTTATTGATTAAAAATTATGTATTAACAATTTCTTTAAAATAGAGATATTACAAAATACTTTAATATTAAAAATACAAATATACTTCAATGGATACGGGACTTAGACCTTCATACCTCTCCTTGTCTAAAGATGATTTTGAAACTAAAATAGATAAAGCTTATTCTATTTTAGCAAAATGTATTTTATGCCCCAGAGATTGTAAGGTAAATAGGTTTGAAGGTAAAATTGGAATCTGTAATTCTGGGGTAACACCTTTAATATCTAGTTATGGGCCACATTATGGAGAAGAGAAAGAACTTGTCGGTAAATTTGGGTCTGGAACAATATTTTTTACCAATTGTAATCTTAAATGCGTTTTTTGTCAAAATTATGATATAAGTCATCTTGGGAAAGGCTATGAAGTTTCCATTGAAAAACTCTCTGATATAATGATTTCTCTTCAAAATAGAAAATGTCACAATATTAATTTTGTTACTCCTACTCACTATATGCCCCAAATTATTAAATCAGTATATCTATCCAGAACTAAAGGACTAAATATTCCTCTTGTATATAATTGTGGGGGTTATGAAAGTATAACTTCAATTAGATTATTAAGAGATATAATTGATATCTATATGCCAGATTTTAAATTTGGTAGTAACAAAAGTGGATTTAAGTATCTTGGGGTTAAAGACTACTTTGACAAAACAAAGAAAGCAATAAAAGAAATGCATAATCAAGTTGGAGATCTTAAATTAGATGATAATGGAATCGCAAAAAGAGGATTACTAATTAGGCATTTAGTGATGCCAAATAACTCCTCTAAAACAGATAAAGTTATTGAATACATTTCAAAAGAAATCTCTAGAAACTCCTATGTTAATCTTATGGATCAATATTATCCTTCATACAATTCAAAATACCATCTTGAAATTAATAGAAGATTAACTAAGAAAGAATTTTTGGACTCTATCGAAATTTCTAAAAAACAGTTAAATCGTTGATTTTAAATAAAAAAATATTTAAAAATTTTAAATATTAACCTGCCATGTTTCTATAAGCTTCAGACTTGGCTAATTCTTTACCTGCTAAGACATCATCTATTCTTAGTATCATAATCGCTGCTTCAGTTGCGCTTTGTATTGCTTGTTCTTTTACTTTTAATGGCTCAACTACCCCTTGTTTCTTCATATCCTCAACCTTTCCGTTCTTGATATTTATGCCCATTGTTTTTCCATCGATATCATTGTGAGCAGCTCTCAATTCTACAAGAACGTCTATCATATCTAGTCCGGAATTTTCTGCTATAGCTTTAGGTATCCCTTCCAAAGATTCAGAAAATGCTTTTACGGCAAGTTGCTCTTTACCTTTTAAAGAATTTGAGAATGCTGACAGTCCTTTAGCAATTTCCATTTCAGAGGCACCAGCTCCCGTACAAATTACTCCTTCTTTTACGACCGCAATCAACACCCCTATTGCATCATCTAAAGCCCTTTCAATTGTTTCAACAAACTGTTTAGTTCCGCCTCTCACTAATATGCTTGCAGCTTTTGGATCAACACACCCTTCAACAAAAGTCATGCGTTCATCGCCGACCTTTCTTTCTTCAACTAGTTCTGCCTTTCCCAAGTCACTTGGCTCCAGATCGAGAGCCATACCGACTATTTTTGCACCAGTTGCCTTTGATATCTTTTTAATTTCATCTTGACTGACACTCTTAAGAGTATAGACTCCTGCTTTAGACAAATAAGCTATTGCATTTTCGTCTATGTTTTTTTGGCATATGACTACATTTGCTCCAGTATTTACAATTCTGTCCACCATTCTTTTCAACATGAAGTCTTCTTGTTCAACAAATCCTTGCATGCTTTCGGGAGAAGTTATTCTTATCTTGGACTCTGCTCCAGTTTTCTTAATTTCTATAGCGGTCGTCAATAAGGCTATTTTTGCACTGTTAACTTTTTGAGGCATTGTGTAAGAGGGTCTTTCTTCATCTACAAGGAGTCCTTTTATAATGCTTGAACCTTCTAAATTTCCACCTTCTTTCACTGTTATCTTTATATCATTTTTAGAAGCGGAGTTTACTCCATCTTCAGTACTTGTGACTATCTTTACTGCATCTACTGCTATTTTGGCCAACTTTTCTATAGATTTTTCAGCAGCTTTTCCCGTCATTGAAGTTTTCGCGATTTCTACTAGGATTTTTTCATTGTCTATAGAAACGTCGTCCCCTAAATCTCTTAATATTTTAAGTGCTCTTTCTGAAGCCATGTTATATCCTGATGTTATTGTAGTTACATGGACATCTTGGTCGAGCAAAGATTCTGCCTTTTTTAGTAACTCTCCTGCCAATACTACTGCGGTTGTAGTCCCATCACCCACTTCTTGATCTTGAGTTCTTGCAACTTCAACAATCATTTTAGCAGCAGGATGGGCTATGTCTATTCTGTTTAAAATAGTCGCACCATCGTTCGTTATCATTACATGTCCTGGGCCTTCGACAAGCATTTTATCCATACCTTTGGGGCCCAAAGTAGTTTTGATTATTTCAGCAACAACTTTACCGGCCATAATATTCATTCTTAATGCATCTCTACCTTGAAATCTCTGAGATCCTTCAGGTTGTACATCCATATGTTTTTCCATCTTTGACATATTCTCACCTTTATTGTTCATTGAGTAATTATTGTTCTAAATTATACTCCAATTAAATAATAATACGGGTATGTTCCCATGTAATTAAATCTTATTTAAAAAATTAACGGCTTAGATATTTACAATTTTTTATATAATCTAATATATTAAGTATATTCTATTTTTAGTTTCATTTAAAAAATTTAAAGATTGGTATAAAGGCGATATAATGGTCAGCAGAACGTAAAAGCTAACTGAAATGTTAAAAGAACTTATAAATACTTTTTTAGGTATAGAAGTTTCTGTAGTAGCTTCAATTGCTTTACTAAAAAGATATAACATTAGGCTTAGTTTTCTTTGATATGAAAAGAGCAGCTGAAGTGATATCTAAGCCGATTTAATAAAAATTTGAATTTTTTAGGGAAAACGCTCAATTAATTTTCTATATATGGAGGTATGTAATGTGCTATAATGTAAAAATGTATTATTTCTTATAATTGTGTTGCATATGTATTTTAATTGTTGTATGACAAAGCACAGTTGCATTATTTTGATTCTTCAATGCATTATTTTGATTCTGTTCTTCAATGCAGGCAGTAGCTGCAGGTGAATTACTCCCTACCAATAGCAAGATAAGTGATACATGATCAGGTTCAGTGAATATTGACCAAAGTGA
>PWMA01000092.1 GCA_003558335.1 Candidatus Methanofastidiosia archaeon
CTAAGCCACGGACCCATGTATATCACGCAGATATTAATAACATATTTAAGATTTTCGTTCATATACTGGACATGAGACTTTTAATTACCGGTGTACCTGGAACTGGAAAGAGTCTAATCTCAAAAAAAGTTGCAGAGATTTTAGATCTTAAATATATCAATATTGGAGAATTCTCTAAGGAAAATTTTGAATTTCCTTTAATAGAAAATGAACTAATATTGGATGAAGAAAAAATAGAAGAAAAGCTATCCGACATAAAGAACATAGTAATAGATTCTCACATACCATTCAAAGCTGATAAAGCTATAGTTCTCCGATGTAATCCAAAAGTTCTTCTTCAAAGACTTCAACATAGACAATATTCAGAAGGAAAAATAAAGGATAATATCTTATCTGAAATTCTTGATTACACAGTATATGCGACAAAAGAGATATTCAAAGAAGATGATATTTATGAAGTTTTAAGTGAAGATATAAATGAAACTATTGAAAAGACAGTAGAGATTCTTAAAGGAGAGGGTAAATCTCTGAAGGAAGGATTTCATTTTAATTTTCTAACAGAGGACAATATCAGACTTATTGAAAATAAATAATAAAAAATGGCACAAGTTTATAAATAGTATCTAGATTATTTTTACTGGACTTTATTATATGGTGCCAATAGGTGGATGCCTTTATGGAAGATTTTGCAGATATGGAAAGAGAGTATGTCATGAGATCTTGGTCTTATCAAAAGGACGTCAAAGTAAATTTAGTGGAAAAGGCAGAAGGGATATACTTCTGGAACAAATTGGGTAAAAAATATATGGACTTTTCATCTCAACTCTTAAGTACAAGTTGTGGGCATAATGTTAAAGAGATAAATGAAGAAATTATAAATCAGCTTAACAAATATTCATATGTTGGCCTTTTACTTGGCAATGAGAAAAGAGCTAGACTGGCAAAGATGATAGCGGAAATAACGGGCCCAAATTTTAAGAAAACGTTTTTCTCTTCAAGTGGCACCGAAGCAAACGAAGCTGCTGTTAAAGCAGCAAAATGGTACTCCGGAAAGTTTAAGATAATTTCTCGTTATCACTCCTATCATGGTGCAACAGGAATACCTATGATGTTAACAGGTGATCCAAGAAGATATCTTAATGAGCCTGGATACCCAGGCGTATTACACGCCCCTGACTGTTACTGTTACAGGTGCCCATTCAAACTTGAATATCCAAAATGCGACGTCTTATGTGCAAGATATATTGGAGATATGATCAAATATGAAGGAAAATCAACTGTAGCTGGCATAATTGCTGAGCCCATTGTCGGTTCAAACGGGATCATCCCTCCTGTTAAAGAATACTTTCCGATGTTAAGAGAGTTCTGTGATCAATATAACATAGTTTTAATTGTTGATGAAGTGATGACAGGATATGGTAGAACTGGAAAATGGTTTGCTTTTGAACACTACAAATTTTTACCCGATATAATAACATCTGCAAAAAATCTATCAGGTAGTTATATCCCCTTGGGTGGAACGACATATTCAAAAAGAATCTCTGACTATTTTGAAGATCATTTCTTTGCAGAAGGCCACACTTATTCTGGCCATCCACTAGCATGTGCCGCAGCAATTGGAACAATAAACTACATCAAAAAAAATAGATTAGTTGAAAACGCTGCCAAAACGGAAAAAGTAATGAAAAAGAGATTAAACGACATAAAGGCAGAACATAGATCAATAGGAGATGTTAGAGGTAAAGGATTATTCTGGGGAATAGAACTTGTAAAAAATCAAAAGACAAAAGAGCCGGCAGCCACAAGAGAGGATCGATTTAAACAGGGCCATATTTCTATTCCCGCCAAAGTGACCGCTGAATGTATAAAAAATGGGATCTTCTTCATACAGTCAGGTTCAACTCTTCTATTTGGACCACCCTTAAATATAAATAAAAAAGAGATAAACGAAGCATTAGATGTTGTAGACAAAGCTCTTGAAATCTCAGATAGACAGGTAATCAAATAAATTATTTCTTTTATTAACCCAAATTTTATATATTGACTGATTAATTTAATAATATGAAAAATTGTTCTTTGCAAGAATTAATTTTTCTATTAGAGTGTATTTACAATTATAGCTCTCATTGGAATGGTGAATTTAAATGGATATAGGTGTTATTGGAAAACCAAATGTCGGGAAATCAACCTTTTTTAATGCAGTGACTCTTGGAGGGGCGGAGATTGCAAACTATCCCTTTACAACTATTGATTCAAATATAGGTGCAACATATGTTACCTATAAATGTCCTTGTAAAGAGCTTGATATTAAGTGCTCGCCTCAAAATTCTAAATGTATTGAAGGAACAAGACTTGTCCCATTAAAGATAATTGATGTTGCAGGTCTTGTAAAAGGTGCTCATTCTGGAAGAGGGCTTGGAAACAAATTTTTAAATGATCTTTCAAGGGCTGAAACCTTAATCCATATAATTGATGCTTCTGGATCAACAGATTTAGAAGGAAATCTAGTCTCCATAGGAACTCACAATCCAATTGAAGATATTGAATTTCTTGAGGAAGAGATTAATCTATGGTTTTTTGGAATACTAAATGAGAATTGGTTTAGGTTTGCAAGAAAGATCTCTTCTGGACACCTTGATTTTTTTAAAGTTGTAGCAGAGCAGTTCAGTGGCATAGGCATAAGTGAAGGAAACGTTATAGCATCGATTAGAGAAACGGGTCTTGATGTAGAAAAGTGCACTAACTGGAAGGATGAAGAACTAATGCTCTTTGCTAAATCTCTAAGAAAAATATCTAAGCCAATAACGATAGTCTTAAACAAAGCAGATATAGCGCCAGTAGAAAATATAAAGGCATTAAAAGAAATAGTAGGAGATGCTTATACTATAAGTGCTGAAGCAGAGTTGGTCTTAAGGAAGGCTTCAAAGGCGGGATTAGTTAAGTACATACCTTCTGAAAATAACTTTGAATCTATAGGAAACCTAAATGAAAAGCAGCAAGAAGCTTTAGAAAAAATAAAAGGTTTTATGAAAAAAAATGATGGCACTGGTGTACAGAATACTATCAATCAGGTCGTCTTTAACACTTTAGGGAAAATAGTTGTCTATCCTGTTGAAGATGAATCCCATATGAGGGATGGCAAAGGAAATGTTTTGCCTGATTCATACCTTATGGAAAAAGGATCAACTCCAAGAGATCTTGCATTTATGATACATACGGATATAGGGAAAAACTTTCTTTATGCCATAAACGCAAGAACAAAAAGAAGAATAAAGGATGATTATGAGATCCAAAATGGTGACATAATAAAGATAGTCTCAGCTGCAAGATAGATCTATAAAAGTTCATCAATAGGTATATCGACAAACTTCTTTAATTTAGGTAGCATATGCCTTGTTGTCTTTGGAGGATATAGATCTCCTCTATTCGCAGTCTTTACGACATCTTCTTTGGTAACTTTTTTAGGGATAATAATTGCGTCTGCTTTATCAGAGTGAATCAACCAGTGGGCCTTTTTCAATGTCTTTTCATATCTTACAACGATACCATTTTTTTCAAGGATTTCAACAATCTTTCCAATGTCGCCATATACAACAGGATACCACTGGCCTATTTTTATTTCTGGATCGTTATAGTCTAAAAGTAGGCACGGCACCTTTTTACATCCTAGTCTTTTTGCAGCTTCAAACCTGTGATGGCCATCGAGGATAGTCATAGTATTTCTATCTACTATGATGGCAACAGAAAATTTTCTTTCTCTATCCATCTTAATGAGCAGCCTGTTTAAAACGCTAGGAACTATACGCTCATGTGTATTAAGTTTTTCAACCTCGATAAACTCTATTTCCATAAAAAGACACTTGAATTAAATCTTATATGTTTTTGTATGCAAAAAGAGACTGCCCAAATGAAACTCCACCATCGCCACAAGGGACGGAACTGTGCTCTAAATACTTTAGATTTTTTGATTCAACCCTCTTTTTAATAGCATCTGAGAATATTTTATTGTAAGCAACACCTCCAGAAAAACCTATTGGAAGTTTTTCCTCTATGGCCTTTTCAATTGCAATATCAGAAAATGCATTTGCAAGAGATATGTGAACAGTTTTTGCTAAGTCTTGTTTTTTTTCTTTTGTCCTAAGATCAAATATCTTCTTTGCAAAATCCTGTATCAGTATTTCATTTTTCTCAACATCTATAGGCACTTTAAGGTCTTTTCCGTTCCATGCAAGAGACTCTAGTTTCATAGCAGGTTCTCCTTCGTACGTTCTTTCAAAACATGCAAAAAGCATAGCAGAGAACATGTCAAGAATTCTGCCACAGGAAGTCGAATGGATTTTTTCTTCCCTTACTAGATTCTTTAGAACATTAATTCCTTCAAGCCCATATTTATAATATTTAGAATATTCCGAAAAGTCCTCCTCCTTTAGAACTGATACAAGAATTCTTAAAGGTTCCTTGGCTGCTTTATCCCCTCCGAGAAGAGGGTATTCTTTCAAATGTCCAATTCTTGATTCATCGTTTTCTGTGACGTGAAATACCTCCCCGCCCCAAGATTTTCCATCAAGCCCATAGCCTGTTCCATCACAGACTATTGCAATGCCTTCATTTGTTTTATGTTCAGCAAAGATTGCTCTTGCATGAGCTATGTGATGTTGAATTTTTATTAAAGGTATCTCGTTTTCTTTCGAGTATCTCTCAGCGAGTTTTGTTGTTTCGTATTGAGGATGAATGTCAGATACAAGAAGTTCAACTTCTTCCATTTTCATGTTTAAAAGTGTCATGAGCTTTTCTATAGCATCTTCGAAAAACATAAGGGTGTCATAATGTGTGGTATTACCAATGTGTTGAGACATAAATGCTTTGTTTTCTTTAGTCACTGTAAATGAATTGTTAAGTTCTGCGCCAAAGGCTAATACTTTTTTATCATGAGGTATACCGATGCCTTGTGGTACAAAACCTCTTGATCTTCTGATAAACTTACTATCTCTAATAACAGAGTCATCACATCTGTTATAGATCTTTAAATTATGACATAGGAAATAATCAACGTCTAGTTCCTTAAAGGCAAATTTGTTACTTGTGATCATAGGTTCTCCTGGAATATTGGCTGAAGTCATGACAAGATAATCTAGAGAGGTGTAGTTAAATAATAAAAAATGAAAAGGAGTGTATGGGAGCATTATGCCAATGTTATGAAGTCCGGGAGATATGTCTTCAAAGAAAGTCTTATCTTTTTTTTCCAAAACCACAATTGGTCTTTCATGAGAAGAGAGTTTTTTCTTTTCTTCTTTACTGACATAACACACCTTTTTTATGGCATCTATGTTCCTTGCAAGAACTGCAAATGGTTGATAAGATCTTCCAAGTCTTAGCCTAAGATCTTTAACAGACTCAATGTTTAATGCATCGCATCCAATATGGTATCCACCTAGGCCCTTTATTGCAATGACCTTTCCTTTTTCAAAGAGCTTTCCTGCTGTTTTAATAGGATTATCAATACTTTTTCCAGAGCGATCAAATAGCGAATAATGTGGTCCACAAACTGGACATGCTACAGGTTCAGCATGGTATCTTCTATCTAGAACATCTTTATACTCGACCAGACAATCTGGGCAGAGTTCAAATTTTCCCATAGTTGTCATTTTTCTATCATAAGGGGTCTTTTTGATTATGGTAAATCTTGGCCCACAGTTTGTGCAGTTAATAAAAGGATAGAGAAATCTTCTATCATTTTCATGGAATAGTTCCTTCTGACAATCTTCACAAACATATATATCAGGAGGGATTATCGAAGCAGAACTAGAGCTCCCAGTTTTACTTTTCTTAATATAAAAGACATCTTTCTTAAAATTTTCATCGGAATTGATATCATTTATTTCTAATCTATCAATTATAGCCAAAGGAGGTTTTTTTTGATTCAAGTCCTCAACGAATTGATTGACATTTTTTACTGGTCCATCTATTAAAATCTCTACATATTCTCCTCTATTCCTAACATAACCTGAAACCTTGTTTTCAATGGCTATCCTATACACAAAAGGTCTAAACCCTACCGCCTGCACGGTTCCATATACCATTATACTCTTCATGGAAAATGCAATAAGCTATGTTATATAAAAGTTATTATCGATATGAGACTTTTTAGATAAAAATTGTATAGCAAACGCTTATAAATCTCTAATTTCAAATATTCCTAAGGTGAAAATAATTTACTCATCAATAATTTCTAACAAAGGTGAATTTCATGATCAATGTATTCATAAATGGATACGGTACAGTTGGGAAGAGGGTAGCAGATGCAGTCGCCCTCCAGAAAGATATGAGGATTATTGGCGTTTCAAAGAGAACGCCTGATTTTGATTCAGAACAAGCAATAAAAAAAGGTTTTGACCTTTATTGCGTTGAGGGGGCCGATGTAGATTCCTTTAAAAATAAGGGATTAGAAACAAAAGGTTACCTAAAGGATATCAAAGATTCTGTAGATGTAGTTATAGATGGTGCTCCTGGTAAACAGGGTGCTAAAAATATGGATCTATACAAATCACTAGGACTAAACGCAATTTTTCAAGGAGGAGAAGACGCGTCTATTGGAAGCTCATTTAATGCTCATACTAACTTTAGTGAAAATGTAGGTCAAAAATACATAAGAGTTGTTTCTTGTAACACAACAGGACTTGCAAGGACACTGGGTTGCCTAAATGATGTTAATGTCATAAAAAAGGTAAAAGCTGTAATGGTAAGAAGAGCTGCAGATCCAGGGGACAATAAAAGAGGCCCAATAAATGCCATAATCCCGGAGGTAAAGGTACCTTCTCACCACGGGCCTGACTTAAAGACTGTCCTCCCTGTGGATATTGAGACTATTGCTGTAAAGGTACCAACAACACTTATGCACCTTCACACAATAATGGTCGATTTAAAGAAAGATATAGATATAACAAGGGATGAAATAATAAGTTTATTTGATAATAGGTCAAGAGTTATTCTTGTAGGAAAAGAAGATGGAATAAATTCTACTGCAGATATAATGGAGTACGCAAAGAATCTGGGTAGAAATAGAGGGGACATGTATGAAATTAACGTCTGGAAAGATTCAATTAACATAAAAGACGGCACACTTTACTATATCCAGGCAGTTCATCAAGAATCAGACATAGTCCCTGAAAATGTAGATGCTGTTAGAGCAATGTTTGATCTTAAAGGAAAAGATGAGTCAATAGAAATCACAAACAAAGCTCTTGGCATCCTATAGTTCTTTTGAGAGGAGGTTATCTGATTATGAGCGATAAAGATTTTATGGAGGATATCGCATCGAAGAGAAGCGAGGATTATTTTAAGGAAATTAAAGAAGAAGTTGGTACAACTAAATATATCATCAAAGCACAAATTACAGCAAGTGGTATCGTTGAAAGACCAGATGTAGTAGGAGCCATATTCGGCCAAACGGAAGGTCTTCTAAGTGATGATTTGGATTTAAGAGAGTTACAAAAGACAGGGAGAATTGGAAGAATTAGAGTCAACATTAATTCAAAGATGGGCAAAAGTACTGGGGAAATAATAGTTCCATCAAGTCTTGATAAAGTTGAAACTTCAATACTTGCAGCATCTCTTGAAACAATTGATAGAGTTGGACCATGTAATGCTAAAATAGAAGTTATGACTATAGAAGATGTTAGAAAATCAAAAAGAAATTATGTGATTGACAGAGCTAAAATAATACTTACAACAATGGTGGACGAAATAACACCTGAAAGTCAGGAACTTACAGATGAG
The DNA here is from genome assembly GCA_003558335.1 of Candidatus Methanofastidiosia archaeon. Lineage (GTDB taxonomy): Archaea > Methanobacteriota_B > Thermococci > Methanofastidiosales > Methanofastidiosaceae > Methanofastidiosum. Next base: position 7,777 of record PWMA01000092.1, read on the forward strand.
GTTAAAGAATCTGTTAGAATGGGAGAAATTAAAACTTTCGGTGAGGATCAGCTGCCGGCAGGACCAAACGTTGTCGATAGTGATGCAATAATAGTTGTTGAAGGAAGAGCAGATGTTTTAAATTTGCTGAAATATGGAATTAAGAATACCATTGCTGTTGAAGGAACTAGCGTGTCAAAAACAATAGCTGCAATTTCACGTGAAAAGACAGTTACAGCATTTGTTGACGGGGATAGAGGAGGAGAACTAATTCTAAAAGAACTTTTTCAAATAGCAGAGGTAGACTATATAGCAAAGGCCCCAATCGGCAAAAGTGTTGAAGATCTTACAAAGAAAGAGATAATTAAGTCCCTTAGAAATAAAATACCTGCGGAGCAGTGGCTTGTAGAAAATCTTGAAAAATCAAAACCAGATTTCATAAAAACTCCAACAAAACCTGATGAACGAGAATTCCAACAAAAAAATAATAAAAATGTACATCAAAAAATAGAAGAGCCAAAAAAACCATATTCTGACCTAGACCAATTTGGAGAGATAATTGAAAAACTGCCTGGAACCCTTGATGCATATCTTTTAGATGGAGAAGGAAAAGTAACACATAAAGTTTCTGTAAGAGATTTGGTGGATGCTATGAAACATTCCGAAGATTATGAGGCAGTTGTATTTGATGGTGTTGTAACTCAGAGACTTGTAGACATTGCAGGAGAAAAGGGTGTAAAATTTTTAATAGGGGTAAAGACTGGAAACATAACAAAAAAACCTGTTAGTTTAAAGGTACTTTCATTTAAAGATCAAGTTGGCGAAATGGAACGCGCAGGTGTATGATATTAAAATAAGACTTTCTTTATGTTTCGACAATGAAAATACTGCACAGGCTTACTACAAAGGAATTTATGTTGATAACAAACCTTTTAAAGGCACTTCCATCTCTACTAAAATATATAAAGAAACCTTAGAGGTAGAATCTGAGTCTGAATCTATAGGGACTCTTAAAAATACTGTAGATGATATTATAGCATGTGTTGAAGCAATAAGAAAAACATTAAGATTATAGGAGGAATTTTATTGGCTAGAAAAAGAGTGGCAGCAAAAGATCCATGGAAGGCAAAATCATGGTATACTATTTTAGCCCCAGATATTTTTGAAAAAAAAGAAATTGGCGAGACGGTATCTGACAAACCAGAGAAAATAATGGGGAGAAAAATTGAAACAAATATGAAGGAGCTAACAGGTGACTTGAAGAAGAGTCATATTAAATTAATTTTTAGAATCAATGAAGTTACAGGAGAAAATGCCCATACAGAATTCTTTAGACAAGAACTTTCAAGATCATACCTTAGGAGCCAAATAAGAAGAAGAAATTCAAAAGTTGACTCAATCTTTAACGTAAGGACAAAAGATGGCTATACGCTTAGAGCGTCTACTTCAGCTATTTTAACAACAAGAATACTTACCTCACAAAAGAAGGCCATTAGAGAAGTAATAAATCAAGAACTAACAACTATAAGCATGAATAATGACTTTGCACAGTTCCTAAATGAAGTGACAACAGGGAAGGTATCTACTGAGATTTACAGAAAGGCGAGAAAAATCTACCCACTTAAAAGAGTAGAGGTTACAAAGATAAAACTAGTTAAAAAGCCAACTATAAAAGAGGCTGCATAGACTGTGGATGATCTAAATTTCCATAGTATTTTTTATTCTTTAAAAGAAATTAAAATTCCATTTGAATTTGATATCATTGTAGGTATAGCAAGAGGAGGAATTATACCCTCTTCAATTTTGTCATTTATCCATGAAAAAGAGCTTTTTTTAATGTGGTTAAATCTTTATGGAGAAGGAATGCCACCTGAAAGAATCCATGAAAAACCAAAATTAGTTCAACCTTTTGTTCATGATGTCTCAGAAAAAAGAATCCTTCTTGTAGACGATCTTTCAAAAACTGGAGAAACTCTTGAGTTTGCTAGAAAGATTCTAGAGAGTAAGGGCACTATTGAAATTAAATCACTTGTTTTAGTTGGAAAAGGGGACTACTGCCTTCAAGAATTTAAAGGGTGCGTTAAGTTTCCTTGGAGATTTTAATCTTTGAAGGCAAGTCAATAAATTTATCTACCTTAGATATTATAACAGAATCATTAGTTGCTATTATTCCATCGCTATTTTTTAGTTTTTGGTCGACACTTGTTACTGTTTTAGAATCTCCCTCTATATTAAGTTCTTCTACCCTCTCCCTTATCATCTTAGAAATCACTCCACTCTTGCTTACCATCTTGTCAAGATAAAATTGTGTGTAAGAAGGAGAATATTTTTTCAACATGAGTAAGATTAGTTCAATTGACCTTAATGATTCATCTGTTATCTTATGTTTTTTTGAAACTCCTCTTGTATCCCTTAAAAGACCATCCATTGAAACAAAAGCTTTTTTCATAAGAACAGATTCAGCAGTTATTATAACATTATAACCATCAATAAATAAAGAGTTTCCCTTAAGATCCTTTAGATGAACTCTTTTTCTTTTTACTTCTTCAATATGTTTTTTTGGAAAAACAATTCGTGAAAGGATGTGTCTTTCCTCTTTGTTAAGCCCATGATGATCACCTACAAATCTTAAGGCATAAGGTTTTGGATATCCTCTGTTGAGGAGGATATACAAATCTTTTTTAGCATTATTGAAAGTGGCAAAATCCATAGAAGAACATTGTTTTAGAAGTTAAAATTATTTTTGGATTTATAATAAAATAGAAAATTTATATTATTGACTTCTCAGAAGTTTGAGAAGTTTTTTGGATATTTTTCTTAGTATCTATATCAATCTTATGTTTTTGCAAAAGCATATACTTTAAATCTCGTGCTGCTTGGTGATTTTCATCAATTTTCAAGGCCATATCATAGCACTGGTTTGCCCACAAATATTTGCCAAGTTTTTCTAAAGTTTCACCTTTGTGTACCCATTCATCAGGGGTTGCAGGATCCTTTTCAACTATTTTTCCAGAGTAATCTTTTTCCACTTTACTTCTGCATTCCTCAGCTTCATCAAACCTTTGGAGATACTCTAAAAGATTTATTTTAGCTTCCCATGCGATTGTATTTTTTGGATCGATTTTAGTTGCAAGAGAGTAGTAGTCAAGCGCTTTTTCAAAAGTACCAATTCTTTCTAAAAGAACAGCTTTGTTGTATATTGCATTATAGTCTAGTGGATCAAGTTCCATTGATTTTTCATAGCACGAAATGGCTTCTTCATATCTACCAAGAGACCTCAAAGCTATTGCTTTAAATTCCCATGCAAATGTATTATCAGGGTCTATTTCGATGGCCCTATTAAAAGCTCCAATGGCTTCTTCAAAATTATGGGTTCCCTCATACAAGAGGACATATCCTTTTAACCAGTACAGAAACGGATCATCCTTTGTTTTTTTTAATAGTCTATCAATTGTCTTTTTTGCTTTTTCAATTTTAACTTCATCAAGGAGTGAAAATATTTTCTCATATTTTTTCTTGAGTTTTTCCAGATCGGTTTTTTTTGACATGATTTTACCTCAATTAGAAGTCACAAAAGATTATGACAATATTATGATTTAAACTATTTAAATATATTCTATAAGAATGAGTATAATTTTCCTTGGGCGTTATTGTTTCTAAATTGCATCTTCTTTAAAAAAATATTTAGATTCATGTAGAAAATTTCAAAGTCTGAATATAAATCCAATATGTGAATAAGGCCAAATTATGATTAATTATTAAAGAGTAATATTAAAAGATTTTGAGTAGATAAAAAATTAAGTTTTAAGTAAGTCGTCTGGAATTTCATCTTCTTCATCTTCATCGTCAAAAAAATCTATGAATCCAACATCCTCAATTGTTTCATTAATCATTTCCAGATTCTTATTTATAGCCTTCATTTCTTTTAAAATCTCTGTCATAAGCTTTAATAGCACATGTTCAGTTTCTTCTTTCATTTAAATTCCTCCGGCCAATATCAACATTATTGTGCTAAATATAAAATAACTTTCTACTATAAAAGTATATTTGATAACATAAGTAAATAGTACAATTTGGTTTAGGGCCAAAAACTATAGTTTCTCAAAATCAAGAGTTCCTCTTTCATGTTTGCACAATTTCTTGTATTGGAACACCTACAAAAAATTAGAATTATTTTTTTAGATTCATGTTTGTTTCTTTTGGGGTTTGTTTTTTATTGTTATATCAATCCCGGTAATTCAGAATTTATTTTTACCTATATCTATCCATGAGAGAAACTGGAAAATATTATTATTTTTATATAATCTCTCTTCGCCTTAATTCAAAGAAACAATCTGCACAGATTTTTACATCATGTAATGCGTCGTGCTTTTCTTGAAATGTGGTGTTAAAAAGAGTGTAGTACAGTTCCATTAAACTAGGCCACTTAAACCCATAGTTTCCTCTTGGTATCTTGCAGTATTCAACTGTCGACTTCATTGTGCAGATTTTGTTAATAGTGTTTAATCTAATATCAATTCCTTTTCTTATAAATTCTGCTCCTACAACATTAAAATCAAAATCCAAGTTGTGGGCAATAAGGTATTTTGATCTATCGATCAATTTAGAAAATCTATTCAGGACAAAACTTAGATCTTCCCCCATGGAATTTGCTTTTTCATTGGATATTCCATGAAGATTTTGTGCATCAAAAGGTATGACAAATCCTTCTGGTTTTACTATATATTCTTCGGACAATAATATCTTTCCATTATCGTCACAGAGTAGCCATGCTATTTGCACGATTCTTGGCCAATTAGTTATATCGGTATATGGCGCGTTTTTATTCCGAGGAAGACCTGTAGTTTCTATATCGAAGAAAAGATAATATTTAGCTTTACTAGCAAATTTTTTTTTACAATTTGTACAGTAAAGAGATTCATTTTTAATTATTGTTTTGCAGTACGCGCATATTTTTCTCATTCTTAATCTTAGAAAATCTGCATATATAAAAATTTATTTATTATATTTGAATATGTATGCAGCCATTAAAAGTTATAAAGTTTTAGCTCAAAATCCTTATATATTTAACAAAATAGATACTAATATGCCAAAGAGCATATATTTCTTTGAAAAAATGTTGGGTGTACACTAAATGCAGAGAAAGATTTCATTGAATGATAAAGAATTATCAAGTCATAGTTTCAAATATTACGATTTTTTACCTATTGGCATATATGTTCTAAAAGATGATAATTTTATATATGTAAATGATGCTTTATCTAAAATTACCGGTTATTCTAAAAATGATCTTTTGAATCATAAATCATTAAATCTTATATCTAAAGAAGAGTCAATTAGAGTCAATCAAATAAATAGATTATTTCTCAAAAAAAAGAAATCTGAATTTCCTTTTTCTTATGAATTCAATTTGAAAACAAAAAACGGAAGCATTAAAACTTTAGAAGCTTGGCCAACATTAATAGATCATGAAAAATCTACAGCTTTTCTTGTAATGGTTATGGATATAACTGAGAGAAAAAAGTTAGAAAAAAAACTTAGTCAATTATTGTTAGAACAGAAAATATTATTAGATAATATAGAAGCTCAAATATGGTATCTAACAGCTGTAGATACTTATGGTGCTGTTAATAGAGCGCATGCTAATTTTTTTGGTTTAAATAAAACCTATATTGAAAATAAATCTTTATTAGAAATAATGTCAGAGAGTGAAGCTAAAATTTCGATTGAATATAATAGAATAGCATTTGACGAAAAAAAACAAATTAAATCTGAAGAATTAATATCAAATAAAAAAGGAGAAGAGTGTTTATTGGCCATTACAAGAACGCCTCTCATGGATGAAAAGGGCAATGTTGAATTAATAGTATGTTCAGCAGTAGATATCACTGAACAGAAAGTTGCAGAAAAAACAATTTATAACTTAATGTACCATGACGATTTAACAAATTTATACAACAGGAGATTCTTCAATAAAGAATTAAAAAAATTTGCAAATAGTAAAATAATACCTTTGGGTATTGTAATTTTAGATGTTAACGGTTTAAAAGTAATCAATGACACATATGGCCATTTAGAAGGAGATAAATTACTAAAATTGGTGGCTAAAATTGTCTCAAAGTCCTGTAAGAAAAAAGATATTGTCTCTCGTTGGGGTGGCGATGAAATTATTATAATAATGCCTGAAGCTTCAGATCAGGACACTGACGATATAATAAAAAGGATTAAAGAAAGATGTGATCAAGCAATGTTTAGACATGGACTACCGGTATCTGTCGCAGTAGGGGCAGCTACAAAAACTAACATTTCCCAAGACATCAACGATGTTATCAGAGAAGCTGAAGAAAACATGTATGCTCACAAATTAACTATAAAAAATAGTTCTCATTATGCCATAATTAACTCACTGATGGAATCTTTGAAAACTAAAGGATTTGAAGAAGAACATGTAATTAATATGAGAAAAATTGGCCTCAAATTTGGAGAAAAATTAGGATTTTCCCTGAAGGAATTGAACAAATTAGATACCTTAATAACTTTGCATGATATTGGGAAAATAAAAATATCTAATGAAATGCTAACAAAATCTGATAAATTAACTGAAGAGGAGTACCAAAAGATCCAGGAACACCCAATGGTGGGATATCGTCTATTAAAGTCTATAGAATATCTTGAAGATTTGGCCCAAGATGTACTATATCATCATGAAAAATGGAACGGAACTGGTTATCCTAAAGGTCTAAAAGGTGAAGATATCCCTTACTTATCAAGATTTATTGCATTAATCGATGCCTATGAAGTTATGAGCAGTGGCAGACCTTACAAAAAGGCAATGACTAAAGAAGATATTATAAGTGAATTTAAGGAGCAATCAGGCAAACAATTTGCCCCCCATATAACTGAAAAATTCATCGCCTTTTTAGAAGATAGCTTAGATTAAAGGAGTGATTATCATAAAAAAAATAATGTTTATCCTTGGAACGAGGCCTGAAGTAATAAAACTTGCTCCAATTATTAAAATTTTAAAGAAGTGTGATAACTCATTGTGTATAGTTTGTGCCATGGCTCAGCACAGAGAAATGATGGACACAGCACTTGAAGTCTTTAAAATAGTTCCTAACTATGATGCGAATTTGATGAAAAAAAATCAAACTCTTAACGACATCACTAGAGGAGTGCTCACTAAAATTGAATCAATTCTTTTAGCTGAAAAACCGGATATTGTTTTTGTCCAAGGTGACACTACAACAGCTTTTGCAGGAGCTCTTGCTACATTTTATCAAAAGATACCAATAGCCCATGTTGAAGCTGGGCTTCGAAGTGAAAACATGTATTTTCCCTTTCCTGAAGAGATTAACAGAAGACTGATAACAAATCTAGCCACTTTTCATTTTGCCCCCACAGAAAAGAATGCAGATAATTTGTTAGCAAGTGGTGTGAAAAAAGAAAATATACTTGTAACAGGGAATACTGTAATTGACGCATTATCTATGGTATTGTCTGATAATTACGTTTTTCCAGAAAAAATTTTAAATGAAATTGATTATAGTAAAAAAATTATTCTTCTAACTGCCCACCGCAGAGAGTATTGGGGAGAATGTATGAAAGAAGTTTTCAAAGCAATAAAGGACATTATTGCTGAAAATCCAGATACTGAGCTAATTTTTCCAGTCCATTTGAATCCTATTGTATCGGATACGGCAAAGGAAGTTTTTGGCCCTATGGATCGTGTGCATTTAATTGAGCCATTGGATTATAAATCATTTGTTAATCTAATGAATAAAGTGTATCTTATATTAACTGATTCAGGAGGTATTCAAGAAGAAGCGCCTTCGTTGGGAAAACCTGTAATAGTTATAAGGAATGAAACAGAAAGACATGAAGCTGTAGAGGCTGGAACTGTAAAAATAGCTGGTGTAGATTATGATAATGTATACAATATTACGAAAGACCTTCTAACAAATACTGAGATCTACTCGAAAATGGCTAAATCAGTTAGTCCTTATGGGGATGGAAAAGCAGCTGAAAGAATTTTTGATTTTTTATGTTCATATCTCAATAAAGGAGTAACCCAGGAGGAATGAATGGGTGGATTGGATATTGTTATGGTATAATGTCTGCCTTGTTTTGGCTTGGGCAGTTGTTATAGTTTTTTTATTTAGTGGAATAGACGATTTAATCTATGACGTTGGTTTATATTTTTGGAGTTTATACAAACGGTTTAAATACGGTAAATTTCCCCGTTTAACTTTAGAAAAGCTACACTCGCAACCACAGCAACGTATAGCAGTTTTTATTCCAGCGTGGAATGAAGGTGAAGTAGTTAGAGATATGATAAAAAATCTAATTGAGACTA
>PWMA01000022.1 GCA_003558335.1 Candidatus Methanofastidiosia archaeon
GGAATCTCTGGCTGAACTAAAAGCATCAAAGAGTAGTTCCTTGAATTCATTTCCAACATCTTCCCATGTCCTTTCTTCCCCATCAACTTTATTAGATTCTTTCTTCCTTGATGATTCCCAGGGAGGGCCTGAAAGAATAGATATATAGCCCACCAAAAGAACAATTAAGAAGACTATTGGATAAAGAAATGGAAAAGTCTTTGATATTGCATCAAATGTATCAATATTTGAAATTCTTCCAACTAAAGCGAACACTTTGAATATGAAGTCTAAAAGAAACAGACTACCTACGGCATTAAAAATTGGTGCTGGCAAGTTAGAGGGAAATCTAAAACTTCCAAAAACTTCAGCTATTGTGAAGATCACCGAAAATACAAATATGAGCCATATATTTCTATTGAGTAATGTCACGACTTCTATGAGTATATGACTATCGTAAAGAGTCAGAGAAAAATTGAGAAATCCTAAAACTATGAGAAATATTAGAAAGGACATCAAACTATAGATCACAATTTTTGTTGGAGATTGTCCTTTTTTACTCCCTGATTTATCATCCGTCATTATATTATAATATTAAATTTTAAATATAAAGCTTTGGGAGGGTATTTAATGAGAAATAAAGTTGAATGAATATATAAAAGAAAGAAATAAAACAAGATTTAAATTTATTATCGAGGCCATAGTTTTTATTTTTATTATGATTATTGTAGAAGTTAATTTTCAAGAATCCAGTGTTTAAGATAACTAAATTAGTGATTTAGGTGCCAATGATGCCTTGTATGAAGTAATTTTTAATGCATCTATAATAATATTCTGTGTTTTATGATTTATATCAACAAATAGTATAATATAGGTAGTCCATCTGTTTTTGAATCTTTTCTCTAATTTCTGTTCCCATTATCTTCTCGCAAAGATATAGCCCTAAATCTATTGAAGAAGAAACCCCTCTTGCAGTGATTATATTGCCATCTTCAACTATTCTGGAGTCTGAAACCTCTTTTGCATATTTTTTTAATTCTTCCATGCCAAATTTATGAGTTGTAGCTTTTTTATCTTTTAATTTCCCTAAAACTCCCAAAAGCAGTGACGCATAGCATACTGTGCATATTATTGAAGAATCCGAAACTTGCATTATCCAATCTAAAAAATTTTTGTCTTTCATCAAATCAAATACTCCTTTTCCTCCAGGCATTATAATGTAATCATATTCAGACAAATCATTTTTAACTTTTGTAGGAACTAGCTCTAATCCTTCGACAGATATGACTTTTTCAGTAAATGAGCATACATCGCATTCAATAGAATTTGAAAATCCCATAGTTTTAATTCTTGTTAGAGGATCATATGCCCCTATAAAGTCAAGAGTTGTTACATCATTAAAAATTATAAATGCTATTTTCATATTTTAAAATCTTTTAATTAACTTAAATATTTAATTATATATCTAATTAATTTAAATTAAAAATATTTATAAAAGATTTTTATCTAAGGGTTAACTAAAGTAAAATACAATAAATATAGGCGAAATCAATGAAATCAAATTTTATCAAAGGTTTTTCAGCTACCATTCCTGTCGGAATATCTGTTTGTGCGTATGGTCTTGTTTTAGGAGTCCTTGCATATTCAAGAGGGGTAACTTTTTTTCAATTATTTTTGATGGATATTATAACTTTTGCAGGCTCCGCACAATTTCTAATGGTTGAACTATGGAAAGACCCTCTTCCCATAACAGAGATGCTTTTTGCAGTTTTTGCCATCAATCTTAGATACTTATTAATTGGTGCTTCCCTTACTCCACTTTTTAGAGAAAGCTCAGTGTTTGAAAAGATAACTTTGATTCATTTTGTAGCTGATGAAAATTGGGCAGTTACAATGTCAAGGTTGAAAAAGGAAAAAATAAGTCCCTTTTTTCTTTTTGGGGGAGGAATATGCCTTCTTATGTTCTGGTTAGGTAGCACTCTAGCTGGGCACAGATTTGGAGTTATAGTATCAGATACCTATGTTATAGGTCTTGATTTTGTAATCATAATAATTTTTACTTCTTTAGTAGCGGGCTTCTACGATGGTAAAGATAGTATTGTTCCTTGGTTAGTTGCTGCTTTATTTGCCTATATATCCTTTTTACTGATACCTGGCCAATGGTACATAATAGTAGGAGGATTATCGGGTGCATTTGTATACTCTCTTGAAAAATATTTTAGAGGAGATAAAAGTGAATAGTTTTGATATATTGGCCATTTCTCTTATAATCCTTACAGGTCTTATTACTTACTCTTTACGGTTCGGCGGATTGGTAACAGGGGATTTGTTATCCAAACATAAATTCATAGAAAATTTAATAAGGGCATTACCTGGAACACTACTTCTTTCTTTTATTGTACCAAGTATCATATCTGAAGGATTTCCAGGCGCTATAAGTGCTTTTGTAACAGGAGTTGTGGCAAAAAAGACAGGCAATGTTCTATTAGCACTTGTTGCAGGGATGTCAATTATAATTATGTTTAGAAATTTTCTATAAAAAATATTCTCTAAGAAGTTCTAAATCTTATTAGATTTCTTAAAAAACTGAATGGTGTTTTTCTTGGGAAGATTCTAACAGTTGTCTTCCCATCACAGTTTTCAAAGACTACAGTTCCAGAGCTTGTTGCTTTGTAAACAGCATAATTTGCATTAACTGCCACCAGATTCAGGGTTCCAGTAGAAAGATGTTGATCAATTGTCACATTTAGAGGATACACAAAAAAAGTATCGCCAACTTTTAAAGTGTCTTTTTCAATAATTATGGAATAACAATTTTCACTTAACACTGCCGTCGTTCCCAAAAAGGAAAGTACTGCCAACAGCCCTATACTTATAGAAGTTGTTTTTTTCATAAGCATACGCTCTTTGATAAAAAGAAGTATATTGTGTCCAAATATAAATCTTTCTGATAATAAGTACCAGAATAAATTTTATATCAATGACGATAGATTGTATAAATATTAATATAATACCTTTATAATAAAATAGAAAAGGTAAAATAGGTATAAAAATATTTAGATCAGATGGGTATGAGGAATAAAGAAAGAATTAAAGTTCTTATAGAACAAGGAAAAAAAATATTGAAAGAAAAGGAAGGGGAATATGTAAACAAAGGTGCTTTTGCAGCTTGGAGATCAAATGTATATAACTTCCTTAATTATGAATTTTCTATAGAAAAGGCTCTAGCATTTTCAAATGTTTGTGAAAACGACAACCATTACCAAAGTGTTGAAAATGGAATTTACTTTCTAGAAAATCTAGAATCTGAATAAGTTATTAAATCAAAAATTGTTAAGATTTAGCTCAATTTCTGGATCTTTTGGTTCCTTGAATCCAAATCTGCGATACATATTAATCCCATCTTTGGTTGCATGAAGATTTAGTATATCTATGTCCAATCTCTTTGCTTCAGCGATAAGTAGTTTTAACAATTTAGTGCTAATACCATTCCTTCTAAATTTTGGAAAAGTGTACATATTAGATATGTAACCATATCGCCCATGAAGGCAGTTATATCTTGGAGTAATTCTCCACAAAATTAAACTACTAGTTGAAATGATTTCACTTTTATATTCTGCCAAGTACGAAATGTATTGTTTTGTTTCCAGATATTCTCTAAAAAATTTTTCAAGTTCGTTTTTTAGAGTATCAAGTTTGTTTTTATCTTCATTTGGATTTAACTCATCTAATAAAAGAATTTTAAATTTTATAAGTTCAGAGATATCACTTAAATTTGCTTTTCTGTATTTCAAATAATTATTATTTATAGACATGTGAATAATTAAATTATTAGATATATATTTATTTACTTGATGGCACAAATGCTAATATCTAAATCTTTAGCCAACATTTATATACATTTTAATGATGAAAAATGTTTAGAGGTAATTAAATGAGTATTGTTTTAGAAAAATTTGATTTTGAAAAACATGACGCTACCAAAGTTGCTACCCTTATATATTCTGCAGATGAAGAAACTAAATCAATGGTGTTCGGTGAAAAAGAAAAGGGTATAAGATATATTGAAAAACTCATGAGCATGGACAATAATTATTTTAATCCGCAATGCATTTATTGTGCGATAAATGAAGGTGAAATCGTAGGAGTAATTGGTGGATATGGTGTAGATCAAAAACCTGTTATAGATAAAGCTTCAGGAAAGGATTTTATTAAAGTTTTTGGAATTTGGTCTTTTTTAAAAAGATTCCCCACTCTTATGAAGATGGACA
>PWMA01000025.1 GCA_003558335.1 Candidatus Methanofastidiosia archaeon
CGATCTTAATAACGAACTAAAAATTGATGGAAACCATATGTTAGAATAAGACTATTATAGGATTGAAATCTTTCAGATAACGCCTGGATCTCTTCAAGCAATAATGTTAGAATAAGACTATTATAGGATTGAAATACCTTGACCTCTTTTGTTTTTGGGGTTTAAATACTTGTTAGAATAAGACTATTATAGGATTGAAATTTGTTTAGTATTGTATCCTATATGTTTTTACATAGTAAGTTAAAATGAAAAGGTAAAAATTATACTAAATAAAAAAGATGGTAGTTAATAACTAATTATCAGTTTTTACAAATCTTTATATATATTTTATTCCAAATATAATTGCTAAAGGTGATATTATGGCTAAAAATATTATAATAATACTTAGCATACTTGTGCTTATTTTTGGTGCAACATCTTATCTAATGTTCACTGAGAATATGGATCTAAGGGAAGATATTGAGACTCTAACAGTTGAAAATAGCCTTTTGATGGAAGAAAAAGAATCTCTGAAATTAGAAATGGAAACAATGATCCCAATTTCAGAAGAAAATGCTTTAAAGCTTGTAAACTCATATATATGGGAAAATGGACATGAAATAGCAAATACCAGAAGCTATTCGATTCACCCTTACAGCCGAACTTATAAAATAACAGATAATGAAAATTATTATGAAATAGAAGTTTTAAGAGGAATTGGAAAGCTTGAAAGAAACACCCTTAGTGTAAGTTACCACGCTTTAAAGTTTGAAGTAAACAAGAATACTGGAGAAGTTGTTTACATAGGTAAGGGAGATTCTATAATGCCTACTACAAAATATGAAAGAGTTTCTTAAGAGTAACCGCCAAATAATCTATTTAAGCATTCTTTACAATAAGTTTTCTTTTTTTCATCTATATCATAGATATCCTTTGAAAGATTCATTGCGCAGCCTTTTATCTTACAATGATCAAGCCCTATTGTATGGCCAAGTTCGTGTAATGCTTCTTTTAATGTCCTTTCTTTTATAAGAAATCTACTCTTAAAGTGATTTTCAAGTGGGGCTGTTGAAACTATTGCAATATCCCCTCCAACTTCTGCTTCTCCAAAAAGTGTTCCTGCAAATCCTTTTCTATATATTTCAAAGTCTACCAACACTAATACTTTAAGTAAAACATCTAGGTTGCCAAATTGTTTAAGGGACTCTTCTCGCCTCTCTTTTCCAAATATAAATAAGCTTTGAGTATTATATTTTCCTATATGTGAGGTATATGCGTTTTTTGGAATTTTATATATTGGAACTATACTAGAATTAGAAGAACTAAAAAAACAAGTTGCATTTATACCAAGATTATCCCACAAAAGACTTTGTAACTCCCTTCTAAATTCTAGAAGAAACTTTTCATCAAAGTTCCCTGCAGCAGCTATCCTGATATATAGTTTTTCGTACATTACAGTTCATAAACCACATTATTTAAAAAACTTACTAACAGGAAGACCTAATCATACTAAACTATAAAAGCCTAATAATCTTTAATCAAAATATGAAAAAGTTCATAGTTTTTGAAGGTATAGATGCTTCAGGAAAAGAAACACAAGCAAAATTATTATTATCATTTTTTAAAGAAAAAGGGTATCAATCAATATTGACTCATGAGCCCATTTATGATGGTCCTATCGGTAGAATAATAAAGTCAAACCTTGAAAAAAAAATTTCATTGGCTCCAGAAACTGTTGCAATGTTATATGCTGCGGACAGATATGAGCACTATCTGCATATTAAAAAGGCACTTTTTGAAGAAAAAATTGTAATATCCGATAGGTACAAATATTCCAATATGGCATATCAAGGTGCAAATGGAGTTGATCCAAACTGGATTGAAGAAATAGAAAAGTATTCATTGGATCCTGATATTGTTTTCTACATACGTGTTAAGCCAGAATCAGCTATGAGAAGAAGAAAAGAAAAAGATCTCTATGAAGAAAATATTGAATTTCAAAAAAAAGTATTTGATATATATGAAACTCTATCAAAAAAATATAAATTTGTCGTTATAGATGGGGAAAGAAATGTTGAAGAGATTCATAAAGATATAATCGAACATTTTGAATAGGCCCAAATTATATTGCAGCCTTAGAATTTGGAATGTCCATGGAAAACAAAGCATATGCGCCTTACATCTTTAGGAAACAGATTATATGTAAAGATTATGATGAACTTTTTGGGGATCAATAATGGAAAAAATAGTAGAAATAAGTTCAGTAGACACGACCTATGAAGGTGAAAAGATACCATGTTTAAAGGACATCACACTTCATATTAAAAAAGGAGATTTTATAGCAGTAATAGGTCCAAATGGAGCTGGAAAGACAACTCTGCTCGAAACTATAAATGGACTTCTTGAATCTAGTTGTGGAGAGATCAAAGTTTTGGGAAAAAGTTTGAAGAGAAATGGATCAGTTGTGAGAAAAAATATCGGCTATGTTCCTCAAGATTATTCTATTGATGAGCTTACTCCGTTTTTAGTTTCAGACATTGTTTTAATGGGGCGTTACGGGAGGATTGGGCTTCTAAATCCAATAACTAAAAAGGATAGAGAGATAGCAAAAAAAATAATGAGATATATGGAAATTGATGAGATATCTAAAAGGCCGATAGGAAAACTTTCAGGTGGCCAAGCTCAAAAAGTGATGATTGCAAGGGCTCTGGCAAAGGAACCACAAATAATGCTTATGGATGAGCCTTTTTCAAATCTTGATTTTGAAGCGAGGAAGGAAGTATCAGAAAAACTTGTTGATTTACACAAAAAACAAAACATCACTTTTGTTATTGTGATCCATGACATAACGTCCATTCCAAGTGTATGTAATAGAGTTATTGTCATGGATAATGGAAAGATTGTTGCAGATGGTAGCAGAGAAGACATCTTAAAACCTGATTTAATGGATATAGGTTATAGAGGAATAGTATGTTAGAACTTTTCTATACAAGAATATTTCTTTTTGCTGTTACAGGAGCGTTATTAACTGGTTATACATGTTCTTTAATGGGTACTTTTGTTGTTAGGATGAATCTGTCATCTTTAGGATTTGCTATGTCTCATGCTGCATTTGCAGGAGCCGCACTTGGAGTATTTTTGAAGCAAGACCCTATAATTTTTGCATTACTATTTTCTATAGCCATCGCCTTAACTTTAGGGCCTTTGGCTGACAAAGCAAAGCTAAAAACAGATGTAGTGATTGGTGTAATGTTTTCTTTATCAATGGCATTGGCACTTCTATTTCTAAACCTTTCTCCAGATACTACAATGTCCAGTGCAGCACTTAGAATACTATGGGGAAGTGTATTGGGATTGACTACTGCAGACATTATGTATTTATTAATAATCACAGTGATCACAATACTTTTTGTCATAATGTTTTTTAAAGAGATTAATGCAATTTTATTTGATAGAAAACTTGCAAGGGCTTCAGGAATAAATGACAAACCGTTCTATTACCTAATCCTTATCTTAACGAGCCTTACAGTGGCCTTTTCGTTAAAACTTGTTGGCGGTCTACTTGTATTTGCTTTAATGATAAATCCTACCTCTGCGGTATATCAGTTTTCCTATGATATGAAAAAGATAATAATATTTTCTCCAGTAGTCGGAATGTTATCTTGTCTTTTGGGAATATTAGTCTCATTTTTATTTGATTTACCTACAGGATCTTCAATTGCCATAGTTTGCTCTTTGATTTTTGCCATTTCCGTAGTTTTATCCCCAAAGAGAAGAAAAGGGTAAATTTTTATATTTAAAATATTAAGGAAACAAGATGGCGGTAGTTTTATCAGTGATAAATAAAGGGGAAGTTTTTATTATAACTGAGCTTGATCCCAAAGTCATAAGTTATCTTGAAAGAAATATTGAAGACATTATGATAAAGACAGATTCAATAAAAGGTATTTCGGGTATAAAATATGTGACATTGCCTAAAGGATACCAGATAAAAGTTGAAGAAAAACTAATCAAAATTATCTTTCCAGAGGATCAAGTGAAAAAAGGACCAATAAATATTTTATATTAAAATCTCATATTCTAAAAAGGTCCTTTTCTTTTTCTCTTAAAAGTTCTTTAGAGGAGCCTTTGCCTTTTAGGTATCTTGCACCTCTAACAACTACTGCAGGCACACCTTCGCTTGCTTGTCCCATTAAAAGAGAAGCTGCAGATGCTAATTCATCTGCTGTTGCGATAACAGATGATTTTCGTTCATATCC
>PWMA01000159.1 GCA_003558335.1 Candidatus Methanofastidiosia archaeon
CATTCATGGCAGAGATATTAGTGCTGGCAGAAGGGCTCAGATATATAGAATGAGGAAATGGCACAAGAGAATTAAAGTAGCCGATGCCAAGGATAGAAATCTTGCTTTCGCCTTAACAGAACTAGACAGACTATCATCACATCTACATCTTCCAAGAAATATTAGAGAAGGCGCAGCAATGGTTTATCGAAAAGCAGTTGATAAGAGACTTATTAGAGGGAGATCAATTGAGTCGGTGACTTCTGCATGTATATACATAGCATGTCGTGAGTATAAAGTTCCCAGAACCTTGGATGAGATTGTTGAGCATTCTAGGGTGGATAAAAAAGAAATTGGTAGGAGCTATAGATTTATCACAAGAGAACTTGAGATTAAACTTTATCCTACAAGCCCAGTAGACTACATCCCACGATTTGCCACAGAACTTGGCCTTTCAGGAAAAGTTCAAAGAAAAGCACAGGACATACTGGAAGGTGCAATAAAAGTTGGTCTTACATCTGGAAGAGGCCCAACAGGGGTATGCGCGGCAGCAATATATCTTGCAGCTATTATGGAAGGTGAAAGGAGAACTCAAAAGGCAGTTTCAGAGGTAGCAAAGGTTACAGAAGTAACTGTTAGGAACAGATACAAAGAAATTATAGACAAATTGGGTATCGATGTTAAGATTTAAAACATAAATATTTATATACTGATAAATGCACGGTATATATGCGCTGGCGATGATTTATGAATGATGAAGAATTAGATATTTTTTGGAGGCTGAAGCGTTTAGAAGAAAAGAAAAATCAGATTAAAGAGAAATTTTCAGATACAACCGGATCTTTAAAACGCTCTGAATCAGTAAAACCATCTCCAAATACGGATAACCAACAAAGTTATAGCATACCTGAGATCAAAACAAATACTTTTTATCAATCTTATAAGGAAAAACAAGATCGAGTTTTAAGAAGACGGTTAAGACCAAGGCCTGTCGATGAAGGGACAAATGACAATCCATTAATTGAAAAACATGATACAATTACCGGAGCTCCGGGGAAAAGGAGGAGATCTAATTACAGACCAACAGGCACGAACTGGTTTAAAGTTTCTATTGTTCTTTCTCTCTTACTCTGTGCAGCTGTAATAACTTCTTTTTCTCTTTCTATGGCTAACAGACAACCAAATGTCAACATCTTGGATGATAAAAATGATTTAATTACCGAACTTGAAGCACAAATTCAAACCCTTATAAAAGAAAATGAATCTATAAAAGAGCAAAACGAAAGTTTAGTTATTAGAAACGAGCGTTTAAGGGATCAATTAATAGATACAAGAAATACTCTGTTTAAGCTTCAAAATACCTATCAAAATCAGATGATAAACGAAGATTATGCAATGTTCTTAGCTTTAGATTTTGTACACAATGAAGCAAGTAAGAATTTACCTGTGCACTGTGGAACTGAAAATCCTGAGATTGTAAGAGTATATTACGAGCGTGCAACAATTGAAAAACAAAACAGAACATTTGAAATAAACATGCCTGTAGATATCAGATATCAATCCAATGTAAGGTATATCTGCTATATAGAAATGGATGAGTCTGGAAGTATAACCCATTGGTATTGGCAAGGCTCTAATTAGGACTAATCTGTATCTATTTCAAAATCTGGTTTCCCGAACTTAAGATTTTTAAGTTCTTCCTCCGTCAATGACTCTTTAACTGCTTTCTCTGAGGCAATTGTGCTAAATCCTAAAGGATCTTCAAGAATAATGCAGACAGTTTCTTGGCCATCTATAAGATTATTTATTTTTTCAAGTAATTCTTGTCCCTTTTTCTTCTCATCATCTTTTCCCATTTTGATGCCCATGTTGATAACTTTTGATATTCTTGATAGTAGCCCTTCTACATTGCTAATATAACCTTCAGATAAAGGTCCAGGTTCAACTATCACTCCAAGTTCAGGTATTCTAATGGTACACGTGCTAGATTTAACAATTCTTGCGTTTACATCACATGCCGATTCAACGTTTAATGAGTATCTTGAAGGTTCTTTGACCTCCAAAGGCATAATGTCAGCCCTCTTATAGCTACAGCTATTGCAAAGGATAGTAAAATCTAAAACTTTTCCAAAGTAAGGAATAGAAATAACAGTATTATTTACTTTAAGGGTTTTTTTATTGCACGATGGACAATAGTCGCATTCTACATTCTCATCATTCATGTGATCTTACAATCTTTGCAGAAGCAGGAGCTATTAAAATCTTTCGCTCACTAATACCAGCAATATCTCCACCTACACCTCTCAAAATACCTTTGATCTGGTCTATTGCTCTCTTAAGTTCGAGCGGTTCTCTTTCTGCTAAAAGACCGATATCAACAATTAGAATGTGTCCTTCTGAAAGCTGTTTTGAAATATCTCTTATATCTCCAAGCCCTCTGAGTTTCATAGATTTTATATAAACGACTCCATAATCCAAGAAATCATTTCTTTTTAATACCTCTTCCTCGTAAGGAATTGATTCTACTTCTCTAATTGCCCCAGGGGGTTGTTCCTTCTCCGTTTCAGCCCATGATTCATCTTCTAAGTATACATCGTCCTGATAATAATCATCAGGATAATATTCTTGATCGTAGGTTTCATACTCTTGACTATGATCCCTACCAAATAGTTTATTGAGTCTTCTCATAATATCATCTCCTTTTGGAGCCCATATTAATCATTAATACTAACGCTAACTATAAATATGTAACTAACCCTTTTTATAGTTTTCGCTTACAATAGGGGATAAAAAAGTTTAACTATTGTTAAGCAATAGTTGTTATCTATTTTTATTTCATTTTTTTGCTCTGTGTATAAGAACATTTGCCACAGACGAATCTGTCCTTGTGATCAGCCATAAATGTTCCAGGACCGCATCTGGGGCAGTATGGGTTCTTTTTTACTACTTTTTCGCCCTCTACAGAGTATAAGGAAGATGGCATTAACTTTCCTCCTCTTCCACAATTAAACCGTTTCTTTTTAATATATGCTTTTGTTCGACCTTCATTAATGTTTCTGGATTATCATATACAAAGATTTTTGCAGTAGAATTCTGCTTTCCATATCCAGTCATAATAGATCTTATTACAAAAGAATCCATTTTAAAGCCCTTTAAAGCCGACAATTTGTCCCTAACTTCTGACAACTTAGGAGTTCCACTGTCATGAGTTACTTTGACCACTAACTCTTTTCTACCTAACAGTGGATTTTCTCTCTCGTTTTCAATCGTCAAATCCATAGATCTCCCTCCATCTCATTCAAATAATTAGATATTTCCTTTTTTTTCTCTTCTGTTACTTCAATAATCACAACCCCTCTATCGGGTTGACCATAAAGTACTACAGTATCTTCATCTCCGTGAATAACTGCAGGCATAACTGCCAAATCTTCTTCTCCCTCTACCAGTATTTTTTTAAACCTTTTGGTTTTATCCTTAAATAATCTTTCAACAGCTACCCAGAGCTCTTTTGTTATCTGCGATTGTGGATTTTCAACTGTGGTCGAGTCTTGACATTCAATAGATTCTGGTACATCTTCTCTTAAATTCCTGCCATCAACTATTATAAGCTCTGGTAAAAAACCTCTATCAATAAGATTTTGGGAAACAACATCTCCTACAGATATTACTCTTTTTCCCTTTATCATAGGTAAAACTCTTTTCATAACAGATTCAAAGTCACCTTCGATTAGATGTCCTACTGGATATTTTAGCTTCAATCTAAGTTTTTCTGTTAAAAAAAGAGCCATCTATTTAATTCATCCCCGAACTTTAAGGGCATATGCCCCAGGAGAGTTTACTCCAATGGCTTTAGATATATTTGATTTTTCAGGATCAATTATTACAACAATTCCGCTCCAATTGTCAGTTGTTTTGTCATCTTTGCATACTGGACACATACTCTCGTATAATATTCTCTGACATTTTTGGCATGCTACCTTCATTTCATCCCTCTTTCTTATCCTCTGATATCCATTCAAACTTTCCTAGATAGGGCTGTCTCATGGTAAGTCCAATCTTAGCAGAACCTCTCTTTAGAGAAAGTGTAACAATTCTTCCCCTAACCTTATCGCCTACCTTTAGGAGTCTTCCAGTCTCTTTGCCTGAAAGAGTATTATTCTTCTTATCATAATTTATGAAATCATTTGTAAGCTGAGACACATGTACAAGGCCGTCAATTGGACCGAGTCTTACAAATGCCCCAAATTCAGTTATTTCTTCAACTTCTCCTTCAACAATTTCATATAATTTAGGGAGATACACCAAAGCTTCAAAAACTGTATCGTAATAGGCGCTCCCATCTCCCGGAACAATTTTTCCAGTTCCTACTTCAATTATGTTATGGATAGCAAGTATAAATCCAAGATCTTTATCCCACGTTCCTTCGTATTGCATCTGAAGGATTTCAGCTATTGCGTGGTTAAGATCTTCACCAAATTTATTAGGAGGGACTCTTGCAGTATCCTTAATCTGTAAAACTTTAAACATAATATGGCCACCATAGAATATATTGTGATTTGGTCCAAGTATATTTAAGTGTTTCTAAAAGCTTTTAACGTTGAATATCATAGTTTTTTCATGATTTCTGCCGTACTTGTAGAGAATAGGCTAATAGTTGATGATTTAGATGCTATAAGTAAGATCCACAGAAAAAGAGGATTCGGGGATCTTATTGATAAAAAGCTATATCTTACGATAGTTGAAGGCGTATACCTTTCTGAAAGGGGTTTAATAAAAATAATTTCAAACGATAAAGAGCTTTCTTTTGAAGAACTCTTAAAGTTAAGAGATTCTGAAGAAAATATATTTGGAAAATACATTGTTTTTAAGGATTTAAAGGAAAAAGGCTACATAGTAAAAACAGCCTTTAAATACGGGTGTGCCTTTAGGGTGTACAGAGGCGCTATAGAGGAAAAACATGCAGACTATTTAGTTGATGTTTTCATGGAAGGGGAAAAGATTGACGCAAATATACTTGCAGCACATGTTAGAATAGCGCATTCTGTAAAAAAAGATATGGTATTTGCTTTTGTTGATACAGACAACGATATAACCTACTATCTTGTAAAAAGAGTGACCTTTTAACCATAAATTTTAAAAAATAAACATTAGAAAACCATCAAAGGTGAAATATTTGAAAGTCAAAAAGGAGTGTTGTCTTCTCTGTACATGTTGTGTGTGTGTATGTCCAAACAATAGCATCGATATGACCGAATATGAAATTATTTTTAATGATAACTGTACAGAGTGCAAAATTTGCTTAAAATCGTGCCCAGTGGGGGCGATAGAATGAAAAACTACAAATGTGATGTATTGGTCGTTGGCGCAGGGCCTGCAGGAAGTAACGCTGCAAGGTATGCTGCTAAAGGAGCCGATGTTTTAGTTATAGAAAAGAAGAAAGAGATTGGAAGTCCTGTACAGTGTGCTGAGGGAGTTTCTCAAGGGATTTTTGATAAGCTTGAAATGAAACAGGAGAGTAGATACATATCTACAAAAATTGAATATGTAAAACTTATTGCTCCAAATGGAACTGTTGTAAGGCTAGATGGAGAGAAGGTCAAATATTGGAAAAGTGGGATGGTTCTTGATAGAGAGGTCTTTGATAAAGCTATCGCAAAGGAGGCAGCAAGAAAAGGTACAGACTTTTTAATGAATACAAGGTTTATTTCAGCAAAGAGAAATTCTGAAGGTGTGACAGTTAAAGCTAAACAGATGGAGGAAGATATTGAAATTCAAGCCAAAGTTTTGATAGGAGCAGATGGACCTCCTTCAATTGTTGCAAAATCTCTAGGTATGGATACAACCGTTCCTTTAAGATATATGGAATCAGGTATACAGTACCTTATGACACCAATGGAGGTAGAGCCTTGCATTGAGCTCTATTTTGGAGACTGTTATTCACCTGGGGGCTACACTTGGGTCTTTCCAAAAGGAGAGGATCAGGCCAATGTAGGACTTGGTGTTCTTCCAGTAAAAGCAAAGGAAAATGCACAATTCTATCTTGACAAATTCATCGAAAGGCCAAGATTTAAAGATTCAAAGATAGTTGAGGTAAATGCCGGTGCAATACCTGTTGGCGGGCCACTGGAAAAGCCATACATGGACAATCTATTGTTAGTTGGCGATGCTGGAAGATTTGTTAACCCTCTTACAGGCGGAGGCATACACACAGCAATTATTACTGGAAAACATGCAGGAGAGCTTGCTGCTGAAGCTATCGCTAAAGAAGACTACACCTCAAACTTCTTAAAAAAATATAACGACATGTGGAAGCCAGACATCTATGAAGAGCTTGACAAATGCCTTAAGGCACAAGAGGCGTTCATGAAACTTACCGAAAAGGACTTAGACTCAATAGCAGACACACTAAAGGATTTAAAACTTGAAACAATATCCACCCTTAGCATTCTAAAAGCAATTGTCAGCAAAAATCCAGGGCTTTTGTTAAAATTCGGAAAGTTCATCTAAAAATTTTTATTTCTTTTTTATCTAAATTTAATAATAAAAAAAATTTTATTACATGCTGCATCTTCTAACAATGCCTGCATCTTGATTTTGCTCTTCACACTCATCTGGACAGTTGGATTGGTCACAAGCTCTATCATTTGTCCTGTTTCTAAAACAAATTCCGTTGTTTTGGCACATTCTGTTATCTGTTTGGCCTCCATATGAAAGGACTGCACCTATACTCACAACAGCAATCAATAAAATGATTGCAATGCCTAATATTTGATTTTTCTTCATAATATCCCTAAAACTTAGATATTAATTTATAGTATATAAGGATTTTTCAAAATTATTATCACATTTACTTTAATAATGCCTATATTAAATACATTATTCTAAGAAAGCCTTATATCTAATTTGTTTCTTTCAATATTTTGAGAAGGTCCTTTAAAATGTCAATAGATTTTTCAAAATTAAAAAAAATAGATAAAAAAACTGCAACTGCGCTTTTTATAACGCTAGTGTTCTGGGCTTCAGCTTTTCCAGGGGTAAGGGCTGGGCTAATGGGATATCAGCCAGGGCACCTTGTATTACTAAGATTTATTGTAGCATCTTTATTTATGGCAGTTTATGCGTCTATTGCTAAGGTTAAACTCCCACAAAAAAAGGACATACCGATAATAATTGTCGTTGCATTTCTTTCAATAACAATCTATCATACTTTTCTTTCATTTGGTATAGTAACGGTAAAAGCAGGATCTGCAAGTTTGATAGTGGGCTCTGGACCAATATTTACAGCTCTTCTTGCAACTCTTATACTAAAAGAGCATTTGAGGTCATATGGCTGGATTGGTATATTTATCAGTTTTATTGGAATCGGTTTAATCTCGATAGGTGAAGGCGGCGGATTTAATATAGATCCAAGGGCAATTCTAATACTGATAGCTGCCTTTTCTACCAGTCTTGCATTTGTTATACAAAAACCGTATCTAAATAGGTACAAACCGCTAGATTTTGCAACATATGTTATTTGGGGCGGGACTTTGTTTCTATTGATCTTCTTACCAGGATTTTTCGCACAAGTTAGGACTGCACCTATTGAATCTACCCTTGCAATAGTATATCTTGGAATATTTCCTGCAGGTATTTCTTATCTTACATGGACATATACTCTTTCAAGAGTTCCCGCTTCTATTGCAACAAGTTTTCTTGCAGTTTCTCCGTTTCTTTCGATTTTAATTGCTTGGTTATGGCTTGGAGAGATTCCTGGAAGCCTGTCTATAATAGGTGGGGTAATTGCGATATTTGGAGTAACTCTTGTCAATACAAAAGGGATGTAGTTTTCTAATCTATCACTCTTCCAAATATATAGCAGTCCTCGCCACACCAATGCTTTTCTAAAAGAAACTGTTCTTTAAATCCCATCTTGTCATAGAAGCCTTTGGCATTGTATCTTTTTAGGCTCCAACACCAAAGTTTTTTTGCGCCTTCCTCTTTACACTTTTCAACAGCAAACTCTATCAAGGCCCTCCCTACACCTTTCTTTGAGGTAATCAACGCATCTATCTGGCAGGACTCTTCGATAATCATTAATGCTATTGAGCCAACAATTTTATTGTCTTCTATTGCAACATAGTAGTAGCCTTTCTCTATGAGAGGTGTAATTCTTTCTTCGTCTGAAAATGAATAGTTTTCAATATCTAGTCCTTTTAATAGAGCTGATAACTCTTTGACGTGGGATTTTTTGGCCTTGACTATCTCCATAAAACAGCAACAATCTTTTTGGTATTAAAGCTTTTGACGACAAAGGATTTATTTGAAATTTCTGATAATGTAAAATGGAGTGATACAGATGGATAGTCTAAGAGCTTTTGAAGAGATTAAAGATATGCTAAGAAAAGACGGATGGACCGAACAGATTTGTGGAGAAATATATTTATTGTCTTCAATTGGAACTAATTTTTTTAAAGATGAGGAAATAATTCATTTGAGTATTGAACTTAATGTTGATAAAGAAACTATTGACAATATGAAGGGATAAAGTGTGTCCATTAATAAATTATTATTGGATAACTTTTTGAAGCAAAAAAAGCTTTGTTTGACGATTTTTAACAGAAATAAAAAAGTTAAGGTGCCGGGGGCGGGATCCGAACCCGCGACCTCACGGTTTCCCAGCCCTGTTTCATGCTTATGAGCCGTGCGCTATAACCAGGCTAAGCCACCCCGGCAGGTGAGATTAATTGAACTATGGCCTAAGCTTTTTAAGATTTGCTATTTCTCATAATTAAATCTAAAAATAAGTAAATAAAAGAAGAAAAATATTTATTTATCTACGTATATAGGCTTCGGTTTTACCGAATTATTTGGCCCAGATGGAGTAGTAATCGCAGCCAAAAGCTTGTGGAATCCAAGTTTTGTTCTTCCAAAGTTGTTGTCTGCCATCTCCTGATAAGCAGCGGCTTCATCATCATTTCCAAGTGACAACTCTACATCTACCTTTTCTAAAAGAAGGTCTGTCTGCTCTTGAACAACTGCAGCTTGAAACTCATCAGTAGTTACGCCAGCTATAGCATCAATTCCTGTTATAGCACCAACTCCAAAGGTAGCTATCAACGCAGTTGCAATAAACAAGGCTATAATCTTTTTCATAATTAAACCTCCACTATGTTCTCTTTGTTTTTAATATTATATATGCCTTTTGGTAAAATATTTTTATTGTCGATACCACTTAATAAGGCTTATATATTAAGAAAAGAATCATTTTTCATGTTTAATAAAAAATCTATCGCCTTTTTAGTTTTAACTATTCTCTTATTTAGTACTATATCTATAACTCCAAATTTAGCCCAACAGCCAGTTTATGTTGTTTCAAACAATATTGATATACAAGCAAAACCTCTTTTAGATGAATATTTCAGCGGATTTGGTCTTTTTCCAGACTATATAACTGCCGATGAAGTTGACCAAATTAGAAATGCAAAGCTTATACTATTTCTTGGGGGCCCAGACGCCCCATTTACAGGGCCATACGTTTCTAGATATCTTGATCCTCTAGAGATATCATTTATAAGGCAAGCTGGGCAAAGATTTGCCTTTATAAAATCTGATCCTTTTGAACAGTCTGATAAAGTAATAATAATTGCAGGCTCTGATAGAGAAAGAACCTACAGTTTAGTCTCTGATCTTGTTGAGGGCCAAAACATCTCTTTCCAAACTGAGATACAAAGGGCAGCTGAAGGAAGAATTAGCGTAAGGGACCTCCCATTAGTCTTAGTTAGTGTGGTTCACACCACCGAAACCGTTCAAAGTATTGCCGACATCTATCTTAAAATGGATAACTTTGGGCAAGGAAGAGCTAGAAATGTCGTTGTAGAGATATCTGAAGAATACTACAATAACTTTACACTGCAATCAGTTGATCCTGAAGTTAGAGTTGAAGGTAACAGGTTTTATGTTGGCGATATAGAGCCCGGAGAGTTTGCTGAGCTTACCATAGTATTAAGGGCAAGGCAGAGCGGTACATATTCCGGTACACTATCCTATATTCATGATGCAATAGATTCAAATGTAAGAATAAGGGATATCACAACAAGGGTCCCATAATCTATTTTTTTCTTTTTTTAATAACAATTAATTTTAAATATCATGTCTATTACTTAGATTTTACTAGGGGAGGTAGATAAATTGAATAAAAGAGTCCTCAATATTATTTTAATATCATTAGTTGCAATAAGCATATTTGGAGGAGTATCAGTTTCATCTGATGAAACGATAGAACTAAGACTATTTACCTCTCAAGGTTGTCCTTACTGTAATGAAGCAAAGGATACGATTAACAAATTAAATCAAACTGATTTTGATGGAAAGATAACCGTAACAGAGATAGATGTTTATACCTCTGCTGGATTCAGTGAGTTTAGGGAAAACGAATTTACAGTAGTTCCTTCTGCAGTTGTAAACGGCGATACAAAGCTTGAAGGAATAAATGATTTCGGTGAATCTTCTCTTAGAACTCTTTTTGCCTCGATTCTGGAAACTGAACCTGAAGAGCCAACAGAGCCTGAAGAGCCGCCTAAAGAGTTTGAAAAATCAATCCGGTTCTTTTATGAAGAAACCTGTGATTATTGCAAAGTTTCAAAACAGAAAATGTACGACCTTATAGATGAAAAGGGCTATGAAATAGAGGTAATTGAAGTTGATGTATTTACTTCTGCAGGCTATCAAGAGTTTAGGGACGCTGGGTTTAGAGTTGTGCCTGCAGCGATAATATGCGAGGCAACGATGCTAGAAGGTGTAGATGAGGTAGACAATAAAATGCAAGATGCAATAGAGAGATGCCTTGCCGGGGAGCCTCCAGTTACAAATGGAAGAGTAGTAGCCCCTATCGGCTTAATGGCCGCATTTGCAGCCGGATTCTTTTCCAGCCTTTCTCCATGTCTTCTTGCAGTCTTGTCATTTATCATAGCCTACACCGTTGGCTCAGGCACAAAAGCATTAAATATATTTTTAAAATCCGTATTCTTTGGACTTGGAATCACTGGAACCTACATGTTAATGGCAGTTGCCTTCATAACAGCTGGAGCCGCAATACCACAAAACTTATTGTTTTACCTATCCTTAGCAGGAGCTTCTATAGTATTCTTTTTGGGATTAAATCTTATCAATAGCGGACTAAATATAGTAGAGCTTCCCATATCCAAGAAAAACTTTGGCCAAAAAATGACAAAAAAACTTGTGTTGTCTTATGGACTAGCGGGTGTTTTTTTACTTGGAATGATATTTGCCGTTATAAACATACCATGCGCCGCAATAATCCTGCCAATCTTAATCGATGAGGCTATACATGGAACAACCTATACTGCAACCCTAAAGGTATTGTTGTATGGTGTTGGATTAATAGTTCCGTTTGGCTTAATTGGAGGTGCTGGCGCACTTACAAAGAACATAGCAAGGGATATGAGGTGGAATCCAAAGGTAAGGTTCTTTGGATGGGTTGTAATGGGAAGTGTCATAGTTGCAGTATCCTTCTACCTACTTTACCAAGGTTTTCTTATTGTTGAAACAGTCACAACGCAACACATTTTATATTCAATACTAGCATATGCAATAATAATGTTTATAGCTGGATATGCATATGGCAAGTGGAAGAAGGTAGATAAAGGTGACAACAGAAAAAAGGAAATCCCAGCATATTAAAATATGCCTTGAAGAAGACGTTCAATCCAAATACAACTACCTTGAGGACGTTTCATTTATTCACTCTGCACTTCCAGAGTTAAACTTTGATGATATAGATACAGGCATTAAAATATTTGGAAAAAATCTTTCTTTTCCTCTATTTATTTCTGCAATGACAGGCGGCACAGAAGAAGCTTTTAAAATTAATAAGACCCTTGCAAAGGCCTGCCAAAAAACAGGTATAGGCCTGGGCTTAGGAAGTCAGAGGGCAATGGTTGAGGATAGCTCCCTAACTTACACATATGATGTAAGAAAGTATGCTAAAGATATTCTCTTGATTGGAAATATAGGATTGCCCCAGTTTGTAAAGGGTTACAGTGAAAAAGATGCCATCTTTTCAGTTGAAGAGATAAAAGCAGATATGCTTGCAGTTCATTTAAATAGCCTTCAGGAAGTTTCACAACCTGAAGGAGACCTCTTCTTTAAAGAAGGTCTATCCCTACTAAAGAAACTAAAGGAGAAGCTTTCATTTCCTTTGATAGTAAAGGAGACTGGTGCAGGGGTATCAAAAGAAACGGCAGAAAAATTATCATTTCTTGATGGCATAGATGTTGCTGGCCTTGGTGGGACAAGCTGGAGCGCTGTTGAATACTATAGAAGTAAAGATCACAAAGAGACGATAAAAAAACTTTGGAACTGGGGGATACCAACACCACTTTCAATTGCAGAGTGCAGAATAGCTGGTATTAAGACAATAATTGGGTCAGGTGGTGTTAGAAACGGATTTGATATAGCAAAGTGCATATCCTTAGGTGCAACTTCCTGTGGGATAGCCTTACCTTTCCTAAAATCAGCGGTAGAAGAGGATGTAAGCGGGCTTGTTGAAAAGATAGAGACCTTAAAAAGAGAGTTTAAGATAGCTATGTTTTTAAACTCATGTCAAAAAGTAGCTGACCTAAAAACAAGACCTTTAATGATAACAGGCGAGCTAAAAAGCATGATGGACCAAAGAGGAATGGATTTCCACTATTTTAACTATCGATAAGCAATAACTTTATATACTATTTAGTATTAATGGTATTCATGAATATAAAGCAAATGTTATGCATCTTGGTATTGATTTCCTTTATTCTTACCATACCAGCTGCATCTGGCTCTAGGGCCTTTACCTTGTCCCACTTTTTTAGACATGACTATGGAACTGTTTCTTCTACACTTGGAGATTTAACTGGTGATGGAATCTATGACGTCATTCTTTCTACAGATACAGGTGAGCTTAGGGCTTACACGCTTGATGGGGCTACTCTTTGGTCAAAAGAGTATGACGCTCCTGCTAAAAGTTTATCAGTTTTAAGAAGAGGGTTAGAGAGCTATGTTTTATTTTACAACGATAAAAATCACGTTTATCTTCTTGATTCAAAAGGCAATACAAAGTGGCGTTTGCCCTTTCCCCAAACAAAACCTCTTAACTCTGTAACTGCTTCCGATATAGATGGAAACGGCGAGAAAGAGATAGTTGTTGGTTTCAAGGATGCTACCTTTTCTGTTTACACAATAGATGGCAATCAGTGGAAGCGGGAGCATGAGTTCTTAAGATTTTACGTATTGAGGCTCTACACTGCAGAGTACGCTCAAGCAGAATACCAGAGCTGGGCAAACTATCCGCTTCACATAAGAGTTGACCTATCTTGGATATTCCCTGATGTCATATCTTCTGGACAGAGGGACCCAAACATTTACCTATATGATCCAACTGGAAAGAAGATGTGGAACATACAAAACGTCTATCCTGTAGAGCATATCTATTCTGGCGACATTAACAACAATGGAGAGATGGAGGTAATAACTGCATCTTACAAATACCTTCAAGCATTTGGTCTTGAAGGAAGGCTTTGGCAAAACATACTAGACTCCTACATCTATTCCTTTGGCGTTGGAGATGTAACTAATGATGGGAATCTAGAGGTAGCTGTTGGAACTGTGCGTGGAAGCGTTTATCTATTTAACAGCAGAGGAAACAGCTTGTGGGATGAGCCACAAAATGTTGGCAAAGACATAAGGTATGTTGCAGTTAAAGACTTCACAGGCGATGGCGAGCCAGAGATATTTGTTGCAGCAGGCAACTGGTCCTCATCAAGACAGGAGATTGATAACGGCTCTTTTTATATATTTTCTAAAGAGGGTGAGCTACTCTCTGAGACAAGGGTAAACGGACCAATAAAAACTATATCTATAGCAGATGTAAATTCAAACGGGTTTAATGATGTTATAGTGTGCAGTAACTTTGTCTTTGTCTTTAAAAACAATTTAATCTCTATTTCTGCCGTAAATCATTATAGAGAGGGGGAGAGATTGTTTTCTGCTGGCGAGTTTGATGCCTCTATAGACGAGTTTAATAAGGCAAAAGAGCTTTATCAAAGGCTAAAAGATAGCGACGCTGTTGAGAGAAGTGAGAGAAACATACAAACTGCCACAGAATTTAAAGCGCTAAATCAAGAAGCTTTGGAAATTTTTGACAATGCTAACATTGAGCTAAATAGGGGAAACTACCAAAGAGCACTTGAACTTTTTACTGAAGCTAGGGGATTATTTGATAGAGTTGGAAACAGAGATATGGTCCAAACAACAGATGTTTTGATAACTGAAACTTCAGTGCAGATACCTCCTGAGACTCCTTCTCTGCCAATTAGCCCTATTATGATACTGATTCCCATACTTTTGGTCATTACAGTAGCTTTAGGTGGCGTAGGATTCATACTGCTTAGAAAAAGAAAGAGAGAGTGAGCTATTCTCCTCCAACTAGGGCTTTTGTCCTAATGTGCGGGCCACCGTCATCGACTGGTACGAACTGCCCCTTGCCACAGTTTCCGGGATTTCCAAGCATAAAGTCCTTTCCTATACCTTCGATATTTTTTAAAATCTCTAAAGTGTCCCCGGATAGTGAGACATCCCTGTAAATTTCTCCGATCTCACCATTTTTTATCTCGTAGACCTCTTCACAGCCAAATGTGAAAAGTCCTTTTGCTGTGTCAACTTGGCCACCTCTTCCACCCTTTACATAGAGCCCTTCTCTGATATCTATTAGTTCTTCAAAGCTGTGGTCACCGCTTTCCATATAGATGTTACTCATCCTAACTAAGGGCCTAGAGGAAAATCCTTGGGCTCTGCCATTGCCTGTAGATTTGGCCTTAAATCTTGATGCAGTTTCTAAGTTGTGAAGGTATGAAACTAATACACCATCTTCTAAAAGGCATGTCTTTTCTGCACCTATACCTTCATCATCAAAGAAGAAGGATCCGTTTTTCTGAGGTATTGTTGGGTCGTCATAGATGTTTACACCATCTGCCCCTATCTTTTCTCCTATCCTTCCCTCAAGAACTGAATCACTTTGAAGAACTATATCTGCTTCACAAGCGTGGCCCAGAGCCTCATGGATAAAAACACCTAGTATCCTTGGGTCCAATACAACTGTCGTTTCTCCACCTTTTACCTTCTTAGCGGTAAGTAGCCTTATTGATTTGTCGCAAGCTGTTTTTCCGAGCTCGTCTAAGGTCTTTTCCTTTAGTATTTCGTAACCTCTTGCGCCTCCCATAACGTCATATCCCATTTGGAGTGTTTCGTTTCCGCTTGCAACTATTGACTTAAAATAAACTCTTGACATCTTTTGATAGATTTCACTTCCAGTTGAGCTTACGTAGAGCTGCTCTGTTATTGAATCACTGCAGGCTGAAATAGTTGTTTTTACAAGCTCGTTTGTTTTTGCTCCGCTTTCTATCTCATAGGCGTAACTTAGCTTATCTTCCAAAGAAACATCTTCTGGCCCAATCTTTACCTTGTTTTTATACTTTCCTTTTAGGATAGGCGGCTCAACACTGAAAGCTTCTCTTTTAGACCATCTTGAAGTAGCAACTGCAATCCTATATGCAGAGTCTATGCATCTTTGGATCTCATCGGTATTGTTTGTTGATGAAAATCCCCAAGAGCCTTTTACTAAAGCTCTAACTCCAACTCCCGCTTGCTCATTTGATGATACCTCTTCAAGCTCACCATTTTCAACATTTGCAAGGTCGTTTACTCTTTTTTGAAGTCTGATATCAATAAAACAGTCGGGAAATTTTAGATGTGAAGGGTCAAAAGTTTCAAATAC
>PWMA01000121.1 GCA_003558335.1 Candidatus Methanofastidiosia archaeon
AAATCTTTGATTCTATTTTTAAAAATAAAACATATCTTTCTTACATACCAGATGGTAACTTTCCAGACCATATGCCAAATACAATGACTCTCGACTGTCTTGAAAATATAATCAATAAAGTGATAGATGAAAAAGCGGATATTGGAATAATATTTGATGGTGATGGTGACAGAATAGGAATAATTGATGAAAATGGAGATCCAATAGAAGGAGATATACTTACTGCCATAATAGCTGAACAAATACTTTTAGAATCAAAAGGAGGGATAATTTACGACTTACGTTGTAGTAAAATTGTTCCTGAAATTATCACATCTAATGGGGGAACTCCTATTAAATCAAGAGTAGGCCATTACTTCATTAAAAAACTAATGAAGGAAAAGAATGCTATATTTGCTGGAGAATTATCTAATCATTTTTACTTTAGAGAGGCGGGTGGATTTGAAGCGCCACTTCTAGCCCTATTATATATTCTTAAAAGCATTGAAAATAAATCTTTAAGTGAAGTTACCAAAAAATATCGTAAATATTATCAAAGTGGGGAACTGAATTTTGAAGTTGATCAAAAACAAGAAAAAATAGATGCTATTTTAAATTTGTTTGGAAATAAAAATATAGAAAAAATAGATGGAATATCCATACATCACAAGGACTGGTGGATTAATGTAAGACCTTCAAACACTGAGCCAGTTCTAAGGGTAAATATAGAGGCAAATGATAGGGATATTTTAACAGAAAAAACAAATGAAGTTAAAAAAATCATGAACAGTTAAGCAGAGGTATAAAATGTCTGAAAATTTAAATAATGGGACCGTATATAGTAACAGAAAAAAAGTCAATAATTTAAAAGTTCCAAAAATTAAAGAATACGAAAAAATCGTTGGAAAGGAAGCCATTGAAAAATTAAAAGAATTGGCCGAGTTTTTTGATGGGATCAGACTACTAGATTTAAATTCTACTTCATATGGTGGTGGGGTGGCAGAGATGTTAAGATCCTCCGTTCCTTTTTTAAATCAAATTGGAGTTGAAGATGATTGGAAAGTCATGAAAGGACACGATGATTTCTTTGATGTAACTAAGTCGATTCATAATCTACTTCAAGGAAAAAAACATGACTTCACAAAAAAAATGGAAGAGATATACATAGCTAGTACAGAGGAAAATGTAAATGATAATATAATTGATGAAGAATATGATATTATTACAATTCATGACCCACAACCCTTAGGACTTGCAAAGTACTTAAAAAAAGAAAATCAAAAATGGTTATGGAGATGTCACATCGATTTAGATGTAGAGGTCTTTCAAGATAATGAAAACCTAAGGGAATTAATTACTAACTTAGCTAGTCATTATGACGCAGCTATTTTTTCTAATGTTCAATATATAGTGTCCTCTTGGAATTTGCCAAAATTCATAACACCGCCTTATATAGATCCTCTATCTGAAAAAAATAAAGAATTAAAAGAAGAATATATTTCAGAAGTCTTAGAAAAATATAATATCGATGCGAATAAGCCAATAATATTACAAGTTAGTAGATTTGACAAATGGAAAGATCCAATAGGGCTTATATCCATTTACAAATCAGTCAAACAGAAAGAAGATTGTCAATTAATTTTAGTGGGAAGCATGGCAAGCGACGATCCTGAAGGAGTGTCTGTTCTAGAAGATGTTAAAGAAGAATCAAAACATACTAAAGATGTAAATATCCTCTTAAATTTATCAGATCTTGAAGTAAATGCTATTCAGAGAGCAGCAACTGTTGTTGTACAAAATTCGATAAAAGAAGGATTTGGTCTAACAGTAACTGAAGCTCTTTGGAAAGGAAAACCGGTAGTCGGTAGGCCTGTTGGTGGACTAACTCTTCAAATAATCCCTGACAAAAATGGATTTTTAATTTATGGGGCTAAAAAACGTGCCGATAAAATAGTATGGTTGTTAAGAAATCCTGAAAAGGCTAAAATAGTCGGAAATAATGCAAAAGATTTTGTAACGAAAAGATTTTTGATGCCAGGAAGAGTTTATGATTCACTTTTAGCAATGAAAACTATGCCTCATATACCAAATGAAAGTATTGTAAGCTTTCATCCTTGGTATGAACTTTAATTAATATTTTTATTATTTATATTTTTAAATAAACTTATATATATCTTTAATTAATGTATTTACATGAAAGCAATAATAATGGCAGGAGGCTATGCAACAAGGCTCTGGCCTATAACAAGGAAGAGATCTAAAGTATTCTTACCAATTGGAAAACAAAATATCTTAGACTTTGTTTACAAAAAAGTCAAAAAGTTTGATATCCCCATTATAATTTCTACAAATGAATTCTTTAAACATGATTTTGAAAAATGGGCCAATGACAAAGATGTTGAACTGATGATAGAAAAAACAACAAAAGAGGAAGAAAAATTAGGCGCAATCAGAGCTTTGGCGCAATTGTGCGAAGAATTAGATGATGACATATTATTAATGGCAGGAGATAATTTATTTACCTTTGAATTGGATCAGTTTTTAGAGTACTATGAAGATGTAAAAAAACCAGTGACTGCATTGTATGACGTTAAAGATATAGAACTTGCAAAAAGATATGGAATAGCCGAAATAGAGGGAAATAGAATAGTTAAATTTCATGAAAAACCTCAAAATCCGCCCTCAACTCTAGCAGGCATTGGTTTTTATATATTGACAAAAGAATCCCAAAAAATACTTTTTGATTATGTTGAAAATAATGAAAAGTTGGATAATCTTGGAGACTTCATAAGTTATCTTGCAACTAAAACTGAACTTCATGGATTTCCATATACTGATGGATTTTGGCACGATGTGGGAAGCCCAGATTCATATATCGAATCCATGGAAGTTTACATGGAGGACTACGTTGGACAAATAAAAAAAGATGAATCTGTTGAGATAATTGAACCTGTAGTCTTAGAAGGCGACTCAGAGATTAGAGGTAGTTCAGTTATAGGGCCATATGTATATATAGGAAAGGGTTGTGTTATAGAAGACTCGGAGATAAATAACTCTGTTCTATTCGATGAAGTGTATCTGTCTAAATCAACATTAACTAAAAGTATAATTGATCATAAATGCTCAGTAAGCAATTTAAAATTAAATGATACTTCTATAGGAGAGTATTCAAAATTAAATAAAAAATAAGAGTCAGCCGTATTTATTTATATAATAATTCAAAGCTTCGTCCAAATATTCTTTATTTATCATTCCTTTTGAAGATTCAGTTTGGAATATTCGTTCAGGAATTCTAATATTATTTAAATCAAAGCCCATCTTTTTCTTAATTTCAAGTTTTTCTAAATATATTTTTCTTCCGAGTTTATCAAAATCCTTTTTGTCCATTTTAATTCCTAGCGGATCTAAGGCTTTCGATATAATCTCGGGAGTATATACGCCTCTTGAAAAGAAACATACTACTAAACTTGAAAGTATTTGTCTCCACTCTTCTTCTACAATCAATTGATCTACTAATTCTTTAGGAGATATATCCTTATTCTTTTGATCTAAAGAATAACCCGCGTTGTCTAAGTGGCTATGTCTTAAGCCCAAAATAGTCCCAATGTGGCACCCTGGGCCAGTATGATATCCAGGCATTTCATTTCCACCAAAGGCTAGTGCAAATTCTTTTCCACCAAATACTTCAGATGCCTTTTCTACGCCCAATGCCAGTATCTTATAGAAATCTGTCGGCTGTTTTACTATATTATCGATACATTCTAAGTAATTTTCATGATCTCCAAATTTAAGATCCAACAGTGTATCTTTTTTACTAATAATGCCTCGATTAAGTGCTTCGGTAGCCCATGATGAACAGACTCCAGTACTAATTGCATCAATAGCGTATAATTCTGTTTTGTGAATCAGTTTTAATACAGCCTCCCTGGTGAACAAACCAAGCATAGTCCCTAAAGAATATATTGGTTCATAATCATATGCGACCATCAAAGTTTTATAAAAATATTTTTTTCCTTCATAAGGTTCTCTTAAGCTTGCTATATGAATACATGCAGTAGGGCAATGATTGCAAGCAATACGTCTTCCAAGACTGTATTCTGCAAATTCTTCTCCACTTACACCTATATTTCCTTCAAAATTAGATTTTGAAGGAAATATAGGTGTAAGTGGAGAAGAATTTGCAGAATACAGTCTTGGAAGAC
>PWMA01000006.1 GCA_003558335.1 Candidatus Methanofastidiosia archaeon
AAATTAGAAAAATTAGTATCAATAAGGGATCTACCAGAGGCTCCAGTATCAAATGTTCCATCTCTTGTCCAAAAGACCGGAAGTTGGAGAGTTTTTAGGCCTTTGATAGAAAAGGATAAATGTATCAAGTGCAGCATCTGCTGGAGATGTTGTCCTGATATTTCTATAGATATCGATGAACAAGGATTTCCCATCATAAACTACGATTATTGTAAGGGATGTGGAATATGTGCACATGAATGTCCTAAAAATGCTATTAAGATGGAAGGAGAGGAAAAGTAGTGACAAAAAAAATAATGACAGGAAATATAGCTGCTGCATGGGGTGCAAGACTTTCTAGAGCAGAGGTAATAGCTGCATATCCAATAACTCCTCAAACAATCATTGTTGAAAAGCTTGCACAATTTATTTCAGATGGAGAACTAAATGCAGAATACCTTCATGTCGAATCGGAACACTCTGCTATGGCTGCTTGTATCGCAGCATCACATGCAGGAGCTAGAACCTTTACAGCGACGGCATCCCATGGATTGGTATTGATGCATGAACTCCTTCATTGGGCTGCAGGAGCTAGGACCCCTGTGGTTATGGCAAATGTTAACAGAGCTTTAGCCCCACCTTGGAGCGTTTGGGTTGAACACACAGATATGATATCCCAAAGAGATACAGGATGGATTCAATTCTATGCGGAAAATAATCAGGAAGTTTTGGACACAATAATAATGTCTTACAAATTGTGTGAAGATAAAGAAATCCAATTGCCAGCTATGATAGGGCTAGACGCTTTTTATTTATCGCATACTTCTGAAATAGTAGATATTCCAGATCAAGAGCTAGTCGACAAATTCCTTCCAAAATATGAGTCTTTATACCCGCTCGATGTTGAAAATCCGGTGAGTATTGGTTCAGTTTCAATGCCACATCAATGGTATCCTGAATTTAGATACAAAATTCAAGAGGCAATGAAAAGAGTTATACCAAAGCTTAATGAGATCGAAGATGAGTTTTATGATTTATTTGGAAGGAAATATACTGGACCTTTAGAACTTTATAATGCCCAAGATGCAGAAGTTATATTGGTAATATCAGGGGCTGCTGCAGGAACAGTGAAAGAAGCAGTTGATATACTGAGAAAAAAAGGATTAAAGGTAGGCCTTATAAGATTGAGACTTTATAGGCCATTTCCTTCAAAAGAGTTAAATGAAGAACTTTCAAAGGCATCTTTTGTAGGGGTGATTGACAGATCATTTTCATTTGGTCACGAAGGTGCAATTTTTTCTGAGTTAAAGGCATCTCTTTATGGAATGGGAACCCCTAAATTAATAAAAAATTTTATTGTTGGAATGGGTGGAAGAGATATAACAACAGATACCATAAAAAGAATATATGAAAATTGCTTTAGTTGTTTGAATAATAATAAAGTTGATAATCCTATTGAATGGATTGATATTAAGGTGTAATTATGAAAAGAGCAGGTATACCCTCTGAAGAATTTATTTATTCTGGTCATACTGCTTGTCCAGGGTGTGGGGCATTATTGGTTGCTAGATATCTCTTAAAGACTTTGGGAAAAAATACCATTATGAATATACCTCCTTGTTGTTTTGCAGCAATACCGGGCACATTTCCAGATACCTGTTTAAGTATACCATTGTTATATAACGCCTTTGAAACAACGGCCGCCACGGCATCTGGAATAGAGGCTGCCTTGAAAATTAAAGGTAAAAAGGAAAAAATAACAGTTGTCGGATTTGCAGGTGATGGTGGAACTGCAGATATAGGAATTCAGGCGCTTTCTGGCGCTATAGAGAGAGGTCATGAGATTATCTATGTGTGTTACGACAATGAAGCCTATATGAATACAGGAATGCAAACTTCAAGCCTTACTCCAATGGGAGCTACTACAACTACAAATCCTATTGGTAAAAAAGGCGGGTGGAGAGTTAAAACTAAGAAAAATATGATGGATATAGTAGCCGCCC
The DNA here is from genome assembly GCA_003558335.1 of Candidatus Methanofastidiosia archaeon. Classification (GTDB taxonomy): domain Archaea; phylum Methanobacteriota_B; class Thermococci; order Methanofastidiosales; family Methanofastidiosaceae; genus Methanofastidiosum. The sequence goes on from PWMA01000006.1 coordinate 1,983, forward strand.
ATAATATTCCTTATGCTGCAACTGTTAATCCTTCTTACCCATTTGATTTTGTAAAAAAAATAGAAAAGGCAAGAAGTGTAAAAGGACCCTCTTATATACACGCTTATTCTGTATGTCCAACAGGATGGAGATACCCTCCAGAGTTTGGTTTAGAGCTAGGAAGACTGGCAACTGAAACAGGGATATTTCCTTTATATGAGTTTGAAAATGAAAGATACACAATTAACTATAAAAAAAAGACAAAGCGTGTCTTTGAATACTACAAACTACAAGGAAGATTCAAACATCTGACAGAAGATTTCATAGAAGAAGTTCAAAAAATAGTAGACAAAGAATGGAATAAATTGCTTCTAAAAGAAAAATGTAGTACTGAATAGTTTTTAATAATAATTGATAAAATCAAAGAGAGGATTAAATGGCCAAAGGCAAATCAAAACTAATAATAAGAAATGCTTCTTTTAAAGATGTTAAAGAGATACATGAATTGTCTCTAAAAGTTTATACTGAGATGCCTCCAGATTCAATGGATGTAGTAAGAGCACAAATAAATAATTATCCTGAGGGTCATTTTGTTGCAGAGTATGAAGGAAAGATTGTGGGTTATTGTTCTACAATCAAGGTTCCGGAAAAAATAGCTTTGGGTAAACATACTTGGAGAGGTGCAACTGGAGGAGGATATGGGTCCACCCATGACTCTAAAGGAGAGTACCTTTATGGAGTTGATATTTTTGTTGATCCCGATTATAGGGGTTTGAAAATAGGTGAGAGGTTTTACAAAGAAAGAAAGAGACTATGTAAATATCATAGATTAAAAGGGATAGTATTTGCAGGAAGAATGCCTCTATTGGCAAAAAGAATTAAGAAAGTTGGAAGTGTAGAAAACTATATTGAACAGGTGAAAGCAAAAAAAATAAGAGATCCTGTACTTACTTTTCAGATAAGAAATGGTTTTGAGATAATAGGTATACTAAAAGATTATTTACCAATAGATAGAAACTCACTAGGATATGCTGCCCATATGATTTGGAAAAATCCAGATTATGTCGAATCGACAGTATCGACAAGTACACCTTCAACAAAGATGCCCCAAAATGTTAGGGTTGCAACTGTTCAATATCATCAGAGAAAAATAAATTCTTTTGAGGACTTTAAAACAATATTTACCTATTTTGTAGATGTGGCTTCAGATTATCAATGTGATTTTGTAGTTTTTCCAGAACTTTTTACTATGCAGCTTTTATCAATCGAAAATGAACCAATGCGCCCCCATGAATCCATGGATAAACTAACTTCATACACCAATGATTTAAGAGAGTTATTCAGTGATACAGCTATAAAATATAATGTCAACATAATAGCGGGTTCTCATCCAGTTAAAATGGATAAAAATGAGATACAGAATATATGTTTTATTTGTCTTCGGGATGGCTCTGTTTATGAGCAGTCAAAAATACATGTTACGCCCAATGAAAAATATTGGTGGAATGTTAGTGGCGGAAACAAAGTAAGTGCAATTGACACAGATTGTGGGCCAATAGGTGTTCTTATTTGCTATGACATTCAATTTCCAGAAATATGCAGACATTTAGTTGATCAAGGAGCAAATATTCTATTTGTTCCCTATATGACTGAAGAAAGACATGGTTATAACAGAATCAGATACTGTGCTCAAGCTAGAGCCATCGAAAATCAATGCTATGTTGTCATGTCTGGAAATGTAGGTAATTTACCAAGAGTGCATAATATGGACATTAATTACGCTCAAAGTTGTATTATAACTCCTTGTGATTTTCCTTTTGCAAGGGATGGCATAGCCTCAGATACTACACCTAATGTTGAAACAATTGCTATTGCAGATATAAGTCTTGAAAATTTATTTCATGCCAGAAATGCAGGAACTGTTCAAAATCTAAAAGATAGAAGACATGAACTATATGGGGTCGCATGGCATAAAAAATATTAATTTATAGGCTGTATTTATATACTGTATGGACAAACTTCCAGTGGAAATAAAGGGGTAGCCGATATAAGAATAATGACTTTATAAACTAGTAAGACATTTGAATAATTTAGAAGTTTGATTAATTTAAAATGTCCCTAAATAGAATAAATTTGACTTTGTAATAATCCTATGAATATAGATATCCAAAATATATATAAAAAGAAAGTAATTATTAATTTACAGGTGGTTAAA
>PWMA01000147.1 GCA_003558335.1 Candidatus Methanofastidiosia archaeon
GCTACTTCGCCGCTGTCAAGCGCTCCTATGGAGAAGCGGTCAAATCTAGAAGAAGCGACATGATGGTAAAGGAGGCAATGATCAAATTTCTCCTTTATGTAACAGTGCGACAGATTGAATAAAGGCCGTTTTTTAGAAAAAGAAAAAACAGCTTATAGACATAGTTGCCGCAAGCACGAATTATGCAACCATGCAATAAAAAACGAAAACTTTTTATTCTTTTTGCTATTAAATATATTGTGATTTTATGGAAAAAGAAATAAAAAGATTTGACATCGGATCAGTTGCTAAAGTTTTTTTCTTCATTGGATTGATTCTTGGATTGCTCGTTGGGATGGTATTTGCGATTATTTTTGTCATAGCCGGCTTATTTGCATTTGAACCTCAATCATATGCCACACTGCCTTTCACTTTTAGCACCGCATTTGCTTTGATTGGAGTAATAGCTTTTCCTATAATGTACGGTGTCGTTTTCACAATATATGGCATAATATTTGCGGGATTCTACAATATAATCTCTAAGAGCGTTGGCGGAATCAAAGCTGATTTTATAGAATAACTTTAGAAGATAGTTTTTTATATTCAATTTTCATTTTTAAAACAATATGAACCTAGAACCAATAAAAGATATTATAGATCTTATAAAAAGTGAACAAAGCTATATTGCGGATGATTTGGATTCTGAAGAACCGTATTTTAGCGAAAATAGGTATTCTCCGTTTCCTTTATCTGAAAATAATGTTAGAGATTTTGAACTCTTTGACAACGGCGAAAAAGTTACATATGTGGATGGAGGAAATATTGATATAATTTCTTCACCATCTTTATATATAGGGCTTGTTAGGATATACTTTAATATAATTAAGAATAATAAACCCATAAGACCCAAATTTTTGCATCAAAAATTTGAATTTTATGTGTTTGGTAAATCTATTGGAAATAAAGACATTGATTTTTATTTTAAATTGATTCCATTTAATAAAGATTATAAACTTGAGCTAGAGTCTATAGAGAATATTTTTCATTCTTATGATCCTACTATAACCAATGGAAATTTTAGGGCAGAATTGGGATCTGTTTGTGGCATTGCAAGAAGATTTTTGGAATGGAAAGTTTCTCAATTAGTAATTGAAAAAGAACTTGAAAAGGGAGATATATTAGTTAGGGATGGTTCACTCCAAACAGCGATTACGGGAGAATCAGAATATTCAAAAAAAGCATATATGGCCGCAGAAAAAAAAGAAGTTACATTTTGTGGAATAGCCAAAAGATCTAGATTATATACTTCTAAGGGAAGATCTTTATCATATGCAGTGAAAACACTTGGAAATAAGAAATATCCTAAAAAACTATGGTATTATCATCCTATTGTAGAAATAAACTATTCAGACCATAACGCTGAAATGCTTTTTGTTAAATTTCACCCCTTGTCAAGATATTCCTTTAGATTTGAAATAGAAAAGAATAGGGCCAAAGATTTAGGTCAAAAGGGTATAGAGAGAGTATTAGGCATATTAGCTTCTAACTCTCTTGACCTTAGGTTTCCGGGATATCCATATGGGTTGGTTGATGCCGATTATATTGCTAGAATAAGGGGCGATGAAAAGGAAACTCACAAGACGCTTTTTATGTCTGTATGTTCTGATAGGGAAATATTAAAATTTATTGATGAAAATACAAGTGTGGAAGATGCGCATGATGTTCTTGATAGTTTGCATTTTGTCTAGGAGTTGGTAATTTGGAGGTAGTGGGAAAAATTGTATCTGGAGGATTTAGTGGAATATTAATCAGACAGAAAACTGGAATCGAAGTGGAATTGGGTGAGCTACTTGTTACAAAAGAAAATAATGGTTACTTTATAATGCAAGTTTTTGACATTGTTTATGGCTCTCAAATTCCAGAAAGAATTAGAAGTTTGGCAGCAGGTTTAAAATTAGAAGAAGACTCAAATTTATCTTTTTTGGATAGTGATATATCAAACTTCATCCTGATTTCGTTAAAACCTGTACTGTTTGTAGATCCTAATCGCTATTATCTTCCAAAGAAACTTCCCAAGTTTTTCTCTGAAGTTGAAAGAATAACTGAAGAAGATTTAAGTTTTCTTGAAAAACCCAATAGGCCACTTTACTTTGGTCAAATAAGAAGCGGATCAAGGGTTTTAGACATAGGCGTGTTTCTTAAAGGTGAGGATGTCATTTCTCATCATATGCTGATTTCTGCTTCAACAGGAAAAGGAAAATCAAACCTTGTCAAAGTTCTAACCTATAATTTACTAAATGAAATTTATGTAGGTTTATTAGTTATTGATCCTCATGACGAATATTACGGCAGAACAAAAAAAGGATTAAAGGATCATCCCAACGCAAGAAATAAAGTTGTTTACTATTCTTTAAACCCTCCTCCCGGAACAAATACGCTTGTCTTGGATATTAAAACTATAAGGCCTTGGCATTTAAACGGTATAGTTTCTTTAACAGAACCCCAATTAGAATGCATATATTTGTTCTACAATAGAGATAGAGAAAACTGGATAGAAAATATCGTCCTTTCTGATAAAGAGGAAGGTGTTTCTCCTTTAACTCTTGATGTCCTTAAAAGAAAGTTCAATAACCTATTTGGTATATCTTTAAAAGATGGGCAAATATCATTTAGAAATAGCCTATTTTCAAACAGCAGTGGCATAACAACAATAGAAAACATTAAAAAATATCTTGAAGAGGGAAAAACAGTAATTATTGATACTTCAAAACTTGGTGGGGAATCAGAGCTTTTAATAGGAGGCATATTTGCCGAAGGAATTTTTTCTAAATATCGTGAGTTGAGCTTTAAAGGCAATCTTCATACTAAACCCTGTGTCAGTATAATTATTGAAGAAGCCCCGAGGGTTCTTGGAAAAGATGTTCTTGAAAAAGGAACAAATATATTTGGTACAATTGCAAGAGAAGGTAGAAAATTTAAAGTGGGCCTAGTAGCAATAACTCAACTCCCAAGCCTTATTCCAAAAGAGATACTCGCGAATATGAACACAAAAATAATAATGGGAACTGAAATGTCAAATGAAAGAAGCGCGCTAATAGAAAGTTCTCCTCAAGATATATCTGAAGAGTCAAGGAGTATAGCTAGTCTTGATATAGGGGAAGCTCTTTTAACATCGACATTTTCTAAATTAGCAATACCTTTGAAAATACCTCTCTTTGAAGATATAGTCCAAGATAAAGAGTTACCCTCTTCTGAAAAGAATACATTTACAGGGGTAGATTTAGAGTGAAGTTTTCGCACATGGCAGATCTTCACTTAGGTGGATGGAGGGAGGATACTTTAAGAGAAATTGGAACAAAGGCATTTGAAAAAGCTATTGATATCTCTATTCAAGAAAATGTTGACTTTGTCTTAATTTCTGGAGATCTCTTTGATTCATCCAATCCAACTATTGATGTAATGGCAAAAGCTGCAAAAAAGCTTCACGAACTAAAATTAAATGACATCGGTGTTTATGTCATTGAAGGATCTCACGATTTTTCTCCAACAGGAAGAACTATATTAAAAGTTTTTCAGGAAGCAGGACTTCTTAAAAGAGTCACATCTGCAAAGGAAAGCGATGGAAAACTAATTCTGAAAGGTGTCTTGGACGAAAAAACAAAAACTACCATTTTTGGAATCGCCGGTATCAGAGGCAGCTTGGAAAAAACTACCTATGCAATGCTTGATAGAAATTATTTAGAAAATAAAGAAGGGCAAAAAATATTCTTGTTTCACTCTGCAATCCAAGAGTTAAAACCAGGTAATCTTTACCAAATGGAATCAATGCCAATCTCTTTGCTTCCAAAAGGATTTTTATATTATGCAGGAGGCCATATTCATGAAAAAGGAGAGTATGAATTGCAAGGTTATAAAAACGTGGTATTTCCAGGGGCATTATTTCCAAATAACATAGATGAACTTTTGTCATTTAGAGGCGGTGGATTTTACATAGTCAACTATGATGGCACGACTCTTAACAAAAAATATACCCCCATAATAGTTTCTCCCGTTATTCTTTTAGAAGTAAATCTGGACGATTTGCACCTGATTAAACTTGAAGACAAAATAAAATCACTAGCTGATAAAAAAGATCTAAAAGATAGTATAGTCATTGTAAAATTCAAAGGGAAAATAGAGGGTAGTATTTCGGATATTAACTTCAAAAAGATTAATTTTTATTTAGAAAATAAGGGAGCAATTTTAGTTAAAAGAGATACTAGAGATATTATAACAAGAGATTTTAAGGAAATAAAAAATTCATCCCTTACCAAAGAAAAACTTGAAGATGAAACAATAGCTCGTCATAAAGACCAGATTAAAATTAAAAATTGCAATGCTGAAACAGTTTCTTTTGTAAAAAACTTCATGAATATTTTGTCAAGAGAAAAAAATGAAGGAGAGAAAAAAGATGATTATTATAGGGGAATTCTTAAGGAATCAATAGAATATCTCTCAAAAAATAATCTTTTGGAGGAATTGGATGAAACTTCTTTCCCTTGAAATGCTAAACATACGTAGCTATCATCATCAAAAAATCGATTTTCCAGAAGGCTCTTTTTTACTATCCGGAGACATTGGATTTGGCAAATCAACAATATTATTGGCAATTGAATTTTCACTTTTTGGGTTTGGAGATATAATGGCTTCTTCTCTTTTAAGAAGAGGTGAAAGAGAAGGGAAGACACGTTTAGAGTTTGAGCTAGAGGGGCAAAACATCGTTGTAGGGCGAAGTCTTCAAAAAAAAGGGGAAACAATATCTCAAACTACTGGTTATATTTCAATTGATGGCAGTAGAAGGGAAATGACTCCCACTGAACTTAAAGCAGAGGTGCTTAATCTTTTAGGTTATCCTAAGGATCTTTTTACAAAACAAAAAAATCCGATATACAGGTATACAGTTTATACTCCACAAGAAGAGATGAAACAGATTCTATCGTCTAAAAGAGACGATAGAATGGAAATATTGAGAAGAATATTTGGTGTTGATAGGTATAAAATAATAAAAGATAATTCTAATAATTTAAGGCTCGAACTCAAAAGAAAGGCTTCAAATTATGATGCTCTATCAAAAGATTTGAAAGAAAAAGAAAATGACTTAAAAATAATTTCTGAAAAAAAAGAAAAACTAATCAAAGAGGTTCATGAAATAAAGAAACGATTAGATGGTTTTGTTTTAAAAGAAAGTAGTTTATCTAAAAACTCCGAAGAGCTAGATGAAAAATTTGGGGAATTTCAAAAGATTTCAAATGAAATTTCTTCAAAAGAAGGAGAATTAAGGTCTTATGAGCAAAATCTATCAAATTTTAACATTAAAATTAATCAGATCTTAAAAGACAAAGACGGAATAGATATAGAAAAAGAGATTGAAACACTTGAAACCAAAATAAAAAATATATCAGAAAAACTTTCAAAATCTAAAGAAAAAAGGGAAATTCTTAATACACAAAGAGTTATGTTGGGCAGACTTGAAGTTGAAATATCAAATAAAAATGAAACACTTCAAAAAATATCTGAAGAAATTACATCAAAGAAGAATTTACTATCTTCTTTTGAAGGCCCATATACTAGGCCCATAACGGAACTAAGGAATGAAATTTTAGAAATACAAAAAAATATTGAGAGAATCTATCAAAAAAAAGAAGGAGTTAACTCTGAAATCGATAAGTTATTGAAGTTAAAGGAAAGATACAATTCAAAGATATTGGAATACAAAGAAAAAAACTCTGTTGTCATGGGCGCCATAAACTCTATTGAAAACGATTTGTCGTCTTTGAACAATCTTAAAGATATGGCACTTTGCCCTTTGTGTAAACAGAGTATATCTGAAGATCACAGGAAGAGCGAGATAAAAAGAATCAACGAAGAAAAAACTAAACTTAAAACCTCTTTAAAAAATACAAAAGAACTGATTACAAAGCTAGAAATAAAACTACAGGGACTCGAAAAAGAGTTAGAAAATAAATCAAGAAATATAATTATGTCACAAAAAGATAAAATAGAAGTATTGGAAAAACTAATTAAAGAAACAGAAACTTTTAATCTTGTAACAAAAGAATTAGTTGATTTAAATGTCCATCTAGAGTCTCTGAAAAATGAAATAAACGAAAAAACTAAGAATCAGACTCAAATATTAAATGAAATTGAAAAATTATCCCCAGTTGAATTTGAGATAAATGAGCTTGAGAAAAACAAAGAATCATGTTTAGAAATTTTAAATAGGTATCGAGAAGCTTTGAATATAAAAAAAGAAAAAGAGATCTTAGAGGCTAGAGTGGACTCACTGTCAAAGAATTTAAAGAACTTAAAAGAGAGTGCAAAAGAATTTTCAGGCATAGAATCCGAGAAACAAAAAATTAATCAAGAACTAAAAAAAGTATCTGCTGAAAAACTTAAAATGGAAAGGGAAGAGGCAGAAAAGTCAAAAGAGATTGAATTACTTCAAAATGATATTTCTAGGGTAAAAAATGAAATAGAGGTAAAGAATAAACATGTTCACACCAAAGAAAAACTTGAAAACATTGCAAACTGGATTGATAATTATTTTATCAGTTTAATGGAAACTATGGAAAGAGATTTCATGGAATCTCTTAGAATGCAATTTGAAGACTATTTTTCAAAATGGCTTGAAAATTTGTTAGAAGGAAATGAATTAGAAGCTTCAATAGATGAGGATTTTACTCCTATTTTAAGACAAGAAGGATTTGATGCAGAGTATGAGTCTCTTTCAGGAGGGGAGAGAACTTCTGTAGCTCTTGCCTATAGACTTGCTTTAAACAGGATAATAAATAATCTAATAGATGAGATAAAGACACAAGACTTAATAATTCTTGATGAACCCACAGATGGATTTTCAAGAAAACAGTTGGATAAAGTAAGGGATGTTCTTGATATGCTTGGTATGAGCCAAGTAATTATAGTCTCTCATGAACCAGAGATCGAAAGTTGTGTCGATCATGTTTTAAGAGTTACAAAAAGAGACGGAGTATCGCGGATCGAAAGCCAAAGTTCTTTTTCGAAAGCTACAGTTGGAATCTAATTTTTCAAAAGAATTATAAAGCCTAAATTTTATTATATAATGTGTGTATATGCTTTCAAAAATACCTGTAAATCTTAATAAAGAAGAAATAACGCATTTAGGTAAGTTTCAAACTCTATTACTAATGTAGATAAGCAACAAAAAGAATAATTGGAGAAAGGTAAAAAGAAAGTTCAAGAGATAATCGAATAATATAATAAAAAAGATTACATGAAGTACTACTATACTATAAAAAATTCAAGTTTAGGCAATTTTGGATTAATATGGAAAGAAGATTCCCTTAATTTAAAAATTATTAAAATCTTTCTACCCACAGAGAAAAGTAGTTTGATTTCTAAAATACAAAAGGACTACAGCGCTATTGAAAAATCTGATTCATTAAATGAATTGGCAAGTAATATAAAAAAATTTATTTCTGGAGAAAAAATCTATTTTAACCTTGATCTCCTCGATCTCGATATGTGCACTAGTTTTCAGAAGAAAGTTTTAATAACAGACTATAAAATTCCTAGAGGGTATGTAAGCACTTATTCAAGAATTGGTAAAACAATAGGTTCCATAAAAGGTGCAAGAGCAGTAGGAAACGCTTTGGCTAAAAATCCTTTTCCATTGATAATTCCTTGTCACCGGGCAATAAAATCTGACAAAAGTCTCGGAGGATTTGAAGAAGGCTTAGAAATGAAAAAGACTTTATTGGAAAACGAGGGCATTAAAATTTTAAATGGATTTGTTATAACTGATAAAATATACTACTAAAAATCATCAAGTGTCTTTTGACTTTTAGAGAAATCTAGATTGGAAACTCTTATTCCTACCCTTCTAAGTTTTTTATCTGAATTTTCTTCAAAAAATTTTTCTAGAAGTTTTTTAGAAATAGAAACTACTTTTTGGACATCTTTTGTCCTTGAAATTGTTTCACTCTTCGTCTGAGTTTTTAATTCATTATCGATTGTTATTAAAGAGATAGTTCTAAATGAAACATTATTCTTCAATAATCTCTGCTCCATGTCTTTGGATAATTCAACTATCTTTTCAAAAATAGAATTAATTTCTTTTGTGTCTTCCTTTAAAGTCCCTATGCGGGATAATTGTTTTTTTTCCTTTGGTTCAACAGGCGATAAATCTATGCCTAAGGATTTTTCTTGAAGAAGTTTGGCCTTGTTTTTACCAAATTCTCTTTCAAGTTCTTTTATATCATACGAACTCAAATCTCTTGCAGTTTCAATACCAAGTTCATTTAAAGATTTTGTAGTTTTTTGTCCAACTCCATGTAGTTTAGATACTTTAAAATTTTCTAAAAATGGTATAATATCTTCTTCTTTTATAATTGTAAGGCCATTAGGTTTTTGAAAATCTGATGCCATCTTGGCAACAAACTTATTTGAAGACACTCCAATCGAAACGCTCAAATCTTCTTGAGAGTTTATTTTCTCCTTTATACTATTTGCAATTTCAATTGCTTTATTCCAGTCTCTTCCAGATTTTTCAGTAACGTCTAAGTAAGCTTCATCAATACTGACTTGCTCTATAATGTCTGCCTCATCTTCCATTATTTCCATTATTCTATCAGATACTTCTCTGTAATACTCCATGTCCACCGGTAAGAAAATAACGTCTTTGCCCTTTGCAATTCTTTTTGCAATAACTATAGGCATGCCTGCCTTTATTCCTAATTCTCTGGCTTTGTAATTTGAAGTACTTACAGCACCACTATCTTCTGTTCGCCCAGAATATACGCATACAACAATCGGCTTGTCTTTTATCTCAATATTTCTTTTTTCTTCAAGAGAAGCATAAAAAGAGTCAATATCGACATGCATTATTATCCTTTTCATAAAATAAGTATTATTTTTAGACGATATAATGTTTATGCCTATTATTTCCAATAGCAACAAATAAATAGTCTTTGTATATTTATTATCTAGGGATTAGTATGTTGAGAGTAGTAAATCTTGGAGCTGAAGTTGAAGGTTCTCTTATCCTTGATCATGTAAATCTTTACATAAAAGAAGGCCAAACTTATGTTCTTTTTGGACCAAATGGCAATGGAAAAACATCTCTCTTAATGACTTTGATTGGAAATCCTGCTTTCAAAATAAAATATGGCAGAGTGTTTTTCAAAGGACAAGAGATAAATGATATGCCAACTGATCAGAGAATCAATATGGGCATGGGAATTAGTTTTCAAAATCCCCCTAAGGTTAGTGGCCTAAAGTTAATAGATATTTTGTTGAATTGTGTTAAACATAGTGGCATAGATGAGAATAAGATTTATGATTATGCCCAGATGCTCAATATGGAAAAATTTTTGAATAGAAGCTTAAACGTTGGTTTTTCTGGAGGGGAGGTAAAACGTTCTGAAATACTTCAACTTTTAACTTTAAATCCAGATTTAGTTTTGTTCGATGAACCGGATAGTGGGGTTGATTTAGAGAACATTGCTTTAATCGGAAATGCAATGAGTGAACTACTTGATAGGAAAAAGAATAAAGAAGAAAGAAAAAAATCTGGACTTATAATAACTCATCAAGGACATATTCTAGATTACGTTGATGCAGACTATGGAGTGATACTTTACAAAGGAATGATTGCATGTATGGGTGATCCTTATGAAATGCTTGACGATATTAGTAAAAGAGGTTATGAGGGGTGTGTGAAGAAATGTCTGAAAGGATTCCAAGACTCGAGAAGGATATAAAAGACAAGCTAGAGAAAGTCGGAATCGAGATGGACAAAGATAAGAGATCTGCAACATTTCTCCAAGTAGATCAAGACGTTGAGACATCTTCAAGCTTTGAGCCAGGAATAGAAATGATTGGGATAAAACAAGCCCTTGAAAAATATGACTGGCTTCATGATTACTATTGGAATGTTGTTTCTAGAGATAAGGACGAATATACCAAACAAGTAGATGTGGAAGATGTAAATGGATATTTTATAAGATCCCTCCCAGGAACTAAAGTTGACTTTCCAGTCGAAGCCTGTCTTTACTTAAAATCACCAAAGAGTCAAAAAGTTCATAATGTAATCATTGCAGAAGAAGGTTCTGAGCTCAATATTATCTCTGGCTGTGCTTCGCATCCGGGACTAACTGCGGGAATGCACCTTGGAATATCTGAATTTTATATTAAGAAAAATGCAAAAATATCTTTTACTATGATTCACAACTGGGAGGACCACATAGAAGTGCGACCAAGAAGTGCCGCCATAGTAGAAGAAAGTGGAACTTTCATTAGTAACTATATAATCATGAATCCTGTAAAAATTGTTCAAAGTTATCCTACGGTACATCTAAATGGTGATAATTCAACTGCGATAATGAGTAGTGTATTGGTAGCTATGGATAATTCTGTTATAGATACCGGTAGTCGAATTATTCTTAAAGGGGAGAATTCTAGCGGTGAAATTATTTCTAGAGCCATCAGCAAAGGAGGGATTATTTATTCTAGAGGAGACATTGTCGGAGAATCTTCTTCTGCAAAAGGCCATCTTGAATGCATGGGAATGATGCTATCAGATAATGGTAGTATTATTGCAGTTCCTGAACTACAAGCAAAAAATCAGAACGTTGATTTAAGTCACGAAGCTGCCATAGGAAAAATCGCTGAAGAGGAAATATTTTACCTTATGTCTAGAGGATTTACTAGAGATGAAGCAACAGCTGCAATAGTAAGGGGGTTTTTAGACATAGAGATAAAAGGGCTCTCTCCCGCATTAAAGAAAAAAATTGACGAAGCAATAAATATGGCTGAAAAAGAACTTGTTTAATTTTTTTATTCTCTCCAAAAATCAGGTACTAAAAGAACCATAACTGTAAATATTTCAAGCCTTCCAGCCCACATACAAAACATTAGAACTACCTTTATAAAATCCGGTAACAATGCATAAGTATACATTGGACCTACCAATCCTAAACCAGGGCCAATATTGCCTAAAGTTGCAGCAACGCTTGAGATCGCAGTTATTAGATCAATTCCATAAGAAGAAACGATGATTATTGAAATAACAAAAATCGTTATATACCCTATAAAAAATGCCATAACGCCTTTTATGACATCCTCTGGGATGGTATCTTCTCCAACTCTTATTGACAAAATAGCATTAGGATGTAAAAATTTGTATATCTCCCTGTAAAAATATTTTAATATTAGTATAATCCTGATATTCTTTATACCTCCTCCAGTTGAACAAGCGCAACCACCTATGAACATAAGAACTAATAAAATAATTCTCGAAAGTGCAGGATATGCATCAAAATTACTTGTTGTAAATCCTGTTGTAGTCATTATACTAACTGTTTGAAAAGACGAATATCTAAAAGAATCACTTAAGCTACTATAAATACTATTGTTTAATGTAAAAGTCATTACTAATATAGTACTTAGTATAATTGTAATATAAAATAAAAATTCTTTATTTTTAAAATAATTAATTTTCCCTCTCAATGCAGAATAATGGAGGATGAAATTTGTACCTGCTAAAAACATAAAGAATGTTATAACGCCTTCAATAAAAGGACTATTATAGTATGCAATACTGTCATTTCTTGTTGAAAATCCACCAGTTGCCAGTGTACAAAATGTGTGACTAAAAGAATCAAAAAGGCTCATTCCTCCAATTAACAAAAGAATTATCTGCGCACCAGTAAAAATAAGATATACTCCATAAAGAATCTTTGCAGTTTCTCTTATTTTTGGCCTTAGTTTGTCAATTTTCGGTCCTGGCGATTCAGCTCCAAACAATTGCATACCTCCTATTGAGAGCGCCGGGAGAATTGCAACAGCCAATACAATAATGCCCATTCCTCCAAGCCATTGAGTCATAGCTCGCCAAAATAGAATTGAGTTAGGTAAAATGTCGATATTATTAATAACGGTTGCACCAGTTGTAGTAAAACCAGACATTGTTTCAAAATATGCATCCAAATAATTTAGAGTTCCAGATAAATAATATGGGAGAGCTCCAAAAGCAGATATTATTGCCCATCCCAAAGATACTACCCCAAGGCCATCAATAAGTCTTAATTCTTCATCATTACTTCTAATCTCACTTAAACCAAGCCCAGCTAAAAAAGTTATTACTATGGACGCAATAAATACAAAAACCTCATTTTCTCCGTAATATATGGCCCAAAGTAGAGGAAATATCATAGAAACGCCTATCATCATGAGTAGCCTTCCTATAATTTTTAGAACACTTCTACTTCGCATCAATAGACCCCGATTAGCTAAAACTATTTATCCATTTTAATTTTGTGGTTTATTAAATTTACTCTATAAGAAATAAAATAATGCAAATAATATATTAAAGAATTATAGAAATCTATTATTGATCTTCTTATTCTACTTTAAAACCAGAAATATTTAAAAAATTCTTCAAGATTTTTTGTCCGTTTGATTCAAAATCTTTTTTAACTATATTGTAATCCATTTTTAATTTTTTTCTGTCTAATTTTTTTAGATCATCATCCTCTTCGATCCAACTATTAAACATATCAGGGGTCAACTCAATATGTCCTTGAAATCCATAAGCATTTTTTCCATACTTAATAACTTGATTTTTACAATATTTTCCGGTTCCTAGTAATTTGGTTTCAGAAGTTATGTCAACAGTTTCACCATGTAACTGAAATATGGCAAATTCTCGTTCAATACCTTTAAAAATGGGATCATTTATCCCTTCTTCTGTCAACTTAACTTTGAATAAATTATCTTCAGGATCTCTCCATCCCACTTCTTTTATTGGACTTTTTCTAACTTTTCCATCCAAAGCCTTTACCATTATCTGTAATCCAAGACATATTCCAAAATAAGGTATTTCTCTCTGTAAAAATCTCTTTACCCCTTCTACCTCTTTTATTATTTTATCTGTTTTATCATTTGCACTTTCTGGACCCCCCAAAACGACAATTGCTTTGTAATCTTCTGGAGAAGGAAAATCAATACCTTTTTTATATTCATAAATATCAAACTCTATACCATTTTTTTCAAGAATATTTTGCAATATACCTGGGCCTTCTCTTTCAATGTTATTTACTATTAAAACACCCATAATGCCTTTTTTATAGAATAATTTAATAAACGTATTTGGACTTTTTTGATTAATCTAGGCCAGTGTGATTAATTATGAAGAAAAAAATAGAAACTAATACAGCACCAGCGCCTGTTGGTTCTTACTCTCAGGCTGTAGTTGCAGGAGATTTTTTATTTGTTTCCGGACAAATTCCTATAGAAAAATCAGGAGAAGTTATTTTAAATGATATTGAAAAAGCTACAAATGTTGTTCTTGATAATATCGAAGCAATTTTAAAAGAAGAAAATCTTACACTTGATGATGTTATTAAATCTGAAGTTTATCTAAAAGACATAAAAGACTTTGAAATATTTAATAAGGCGTATGGGAATAGATTTACTTCAGACATAAAGCCTTCTAGGGTTACTGTAGAAGTATCTAGATTACCAAAAGATTCGGATATAGAAATATCATGCGTTGCATATAACAAAAAGAACTAAAAATCAATGTTGCCAAAAAGTTCTTTTATCTTTTTTATTTTCTCAATTTTTGCAGATATGATAACTTTATCGTCGATTTTAATCATGTTTTCTCCTCTTGGTATGATAAGTTCATCACCTCTAACTATAATTAGGAATAATATATCTTCTGGCAACGTTATCTCTTTTAGCGTCTTTTCAAGTATTTTAGCATTAGGTTCTGGAGAAAGTTCGATAATTTCGGCCTGACCTGTTGGCAATCTTATAAGTGATTTCAGACCGCCCATCCTAATAAATCTCATAACGTGCTCAGCTACAGACACTTTTGGGCTTATGGCAATATCAACGCCCATATCTTCAAAGAATTTTACCAATTCTATATTTTCAACTCTTGCAACCGACTTAGAAGCACCGAAGTATTTACCTATAAGACAAGAGAAAAGATTTAATTGGTCATGTTTTGTTAGAGAAATAACTGCATCTATTTCTCCAATCCCTTCATCTTTTAGTAGAGATATATCCATTATATCTCCCTTAATAACAAGCGTTTTTTGAAGTATTTTGGATATTTCTTCACATCTTTCTGATTCATTATCAATAATTTTTACAGACATGCTTCTTTCAAGCATTTTTGCAAGTTGGACAGCAGTGTTACTTGCACCAACTATCAAAACCTTCCGTATTCTCTCACAGTCACTACATCTTTCTACTACATTTTCGACTATTTTTGGCTTACCAAGTATAAAGACTTTATCTCTCTCTTCAAATACATAATCACCGGTCGGAATTATTATTTCATCTCCCTTTAAAACTGCGCCTATTATGGTATCTTCAGGAAATATTTTTTCTTTCAAAGACTTCCCAATGTATTTAGATTCTTCACTAATCAAAAATTCTGCCATTGTTACTTTGCCATCTGCTAAGGCTTGAATACCAAGGGCGCTTGGAAGTTCTAATATTCTCTCGACATCGTATGCTATAATCGTTCCTGGAGCAAAAGAATAATCTACCCCTACTTTAGGTAAATTAATGTCTTTGCTGGAAGAGTACTCAATTGTAATCTTTGCGACTGTTTTATGCGCTCCAAGATTCTTTGCAGTTATACATGATAATAAGTTAACTTCAGAAGAATTTGTAACTGCCACTATGAGATCTGCATTTTTAGCGCCTGCTTCTACTAAAACCTTAGGATTTGACCCACTGCCTTGTATAACAAGAGCATCTATTTTTTTGGATATTTCTTCACACCTAGTAGGATTCTTTTCAACAAGGACTACATCAATACCTTCCTCTACAAGGAGTTTTGCAATGTTAAATCCTGTAAGACCTCCTCCAATGACAATTACATACATAAAAAGATATTTGAGTAGTTTGTATATAAAGATTTAGGATTTTTTTCATGTTAAATCAATAGAGGAAGATATTGTATTTATAGAATCTTTCAAAGAATTTGGTTCTATTAGTATTTCAATAGCATCAAATTTACATATATCTATACATCTCCCACAGCCTCTGCAGTCACCATTTATTTGGGCTTTTCCATTAATTGTTTTTATAGCTTTGACAAAACAGGACGTGCTACATTCTTTACATCCCGTACATCTGTCCGTCACAATCATTTCTAGTCCGGACAATTTTGTTATTTTTGATCCAATCTCTTTAGAAAGATTTGGTAACATCATCCAAAGGCAACAACACTCACAACAATTACATACTGTTAACAATTTATTGGCTGGTTTTGCCTTTAACCATACAGAATCAAGTTTATTTTGTCCAATTAGGTGGACAAGACCTGCTTCGCGACATTTCTTAACATACTCTTTTGCATATTCTCTTGTCACCTTTTTACCAAGTTTAGGACTTATATTAGATGCAGCTTCTCCTAGGAAAAGACATCCATAATTTTGAGGGTAATGCTCACAGTTATTTGATTTTCTGCATATACAAAAATCCATTATCACATGATGGGACGATTTATCAATAAAGTAATTTAAGACATCTGAAGGAATAACGATTGAATCTCCATCCTCAACTGTTTGATTTATCGGAACTACTTTATCTTTTGGCATGTAGAGTATTACATCATTTTCGAAAAACAGTTTGCCCA